>JAEZGD010000454.1 GCA_023417165.1 Planctomycetota bacterium | reverse complement strand
CGCCTGCTGTGAATGACAAATAGTCGCGGCACGATCGAGCGTTTGCGGGGGGCGGCAACATGCGATTGATAACTGCGACATCTTGTTCGGCGAAGTCAGAGCCGCGGCGTGGTTCGACCACGCTGCTGACCGTGCTGGCGCTGGTGGTTTTGTTGGCAGTGCTGGCCGTGGTCTTTGATCTAGGACGAATCTCGCTCGCCCGCAAGCAACTGCAATCGCTCGGCGACGCCGCTGCACTGGCCGGCGCTGCTGAACTGCAAAACGATAGCGTGTTGTATCCTGGCGCTGCTGATACCCGCGAGATTCGCCACTTGATTGCCGCACCCGCCAGCGCGGCTGGTCAGCGAGCGTTGCTGATGGCCCAGGCGGCGCTGGAAGAACGCGTGCTGGTCGACCAATCGACTCTGCCCCGCGGGACGGTGCGTTGTGGCGTGCTGAACGCCGAGCAAGAGTTCGTGCCGCTCGATGACGAAGATGACTGCAACACGGTGGAAGTGCGAATTGGCTTTACCGCCGCACACAAGAATCAACTCCCCCTGGCCGTGACTCGCTGGTTTGGCGCGCGGGCCTCGGATGTGGAAACGCAGTCGATCGCTACGATCGATGGCCGCCTGGTGGGTTTTCAGGTCGCGGGCGACTCCCCTGCCCCACTGGTGCCGCTGGTGGTCGAACAGAATGAAGATGCTGGCTGGTGGCAGCAAGCTGCTACGCAGACTTCGGCCGCTTTCAACGATCGCTGGCAACGCGCGGAAGATGGGACGTTTGTCGCTGGCAGCGATGGCATTCCCGAACTGTTGTTTCGTCTGGGCCGTAAGGACGATGCTTCCGGCTCGACCGCCTGGGCGGCGACATTGGGGGGCAGCGATACGCCGGAAAACGTGCTGCGTCAAACGCGCTATGGGCTGAACGCAACCGACTTGGCGAGCCATGGCGGCCGACTGGAACTGGCCAACGATCAGCCCACCTATCTGCGTCCGCTGGCGCTTGGCGCGCCCACGAAAGAGGCCTTGGTAGAATGCCTGCAAGCGATTACGGGCGAGTCACGGGTGTGGCTGCTCGGGGGGCCAGACCCCCAGCAGGGTTTGCAAGTGACTGGATTTGCCGCAGGGCAATTGGTCCAATGTTGGGATGAAGGGGCCGCAGGCGTGGCGGTGTTGGTGCAACCGTGCGTGATGCAGACGAGCACCGCACTGGTCAGCGATGACGCCCCGCAGAATCCTTGGATTGCCAAGATTTCATTGGCGCATTAACGGGACCTGGTCTCACTGACTGACATCTCTTCCGACTGTGGGTCTTACAATGCGAGTGCTGGTCGTACACGCCCCGAATAGTTCCAACCGCGATATTCGCCAGTCCATTCTGGGCGCTGGCGGCGAATGCACCGCCGAGGATTGCGTCGCGCCGCGCGATCTGGCTGCGCGGCTGGCCCAGGTGCCGACAAGCCTGGTCGTCGTCAAGACGGAAGCCAGCGGCTTTGAAGTCGAACCCGTGCGCGAAGCCCTGTCGCTGGTGGGAGTGCCACGCGTGGCGGTTGGTGGTGGCTCGCAGCCCGAGCGTGCCTTGGCCCAGTCGCTCGAATGCAGCGAATACATCGAAGAAGCCGATCTGCGCAGCCAGTTGGAAGGTGTCATTCACCGCTTGATGGGACAAGGCGCCGCCACTCGCCCGCGCGGCACCGTGATCACTGTGTTTGCTCCGCTGGCCGGCAGTGGCGGAACGACCGTCGCAGGCAATCTGGCTGGCGCACTGGCCGCCGCTCATCCCAAAGAGACGGCATTGATTGAACTGGCGCGCGACTTTGGCGATCTGGCGCTGCTGCTGAATGTCACACCGACGCATACCGCGCGCGACGCTTGCATGCGCTGGCGCGCCCTCGACCGGATGAGCCTGGCCACCAGTTTTGAACCTCATGTCAGCGGCGCGAGCGTGCTGGTCAATGGCGTCGACTCTTTCGCCAACGAATACCTGAACAAAGACGCGGTGCGCCGTTTGGCGGTGCTGTCGCGGTTTGTCTATGCCTATAGCGTGTTCGCCCTGGAAAGCCGCCTAGGCGAAGAAGAATTGGAAGTGATGCGTCTGTCGGATCGCGTGGTGTTGGTGATTCGCCCCGACGTCATCGCGGTTCGCCGCGCACGGTGGGCGCTTGAGACCTGCGAACAGGCCGGCATCTCGCGCGAGCGGATTCAACTGGTGGTCAATCGTTGGGGGCAAGCGGGTCAGCTCTCGCTGCAACAGATTGAAACCGCCCTGGGCATGAAAGTCGTCGAGCAGATTCCCGACGATCCCAGCCGCTTAAACCAGGCCACCAACCAAGGGGTGCTGCTGCAGCAATATGCACGCCGCGCCTCCATCAGTCGCAAGTTCGATGCCTTGGCCGCCAAGCTTAATGGGCATGGGGCCTAGTCCACGCTCTTCCTCATCTTTTCTTTGTTGTGAGTTGTCCAATGGTCCAAGAAATTCAATGGGCGCAAGATCGCGAAGACCGGCCGCTTCCGCCGCATGTCGACGTGCTCGAGCAGCAGTTTCAAAAGATCAAGACCAACATCCATCAACAACTGGTTGAGTCGTTGGACCTGTCGAAGATCGGCCGTATCGACCGGCAACAACTGTGGCGTTATGTCCGCGCGCTGGCGGATCAGGCCTGCGGCACGCGCAAGGATTTGCTCGGCCGCATCGACCGCGAACGCCTGCTGGAAGAACTGATGGCCGAGATCTTCGGCCTGGGACCGCTGGAACGCTTGATGCAAGATCCTTCGGTCTGCGACATCCTGGTCAACGACCCCTACACGATCTATGTCGAACGCTGTGGCCGGCTGCAATTGACAGATGTCATCTTCGCCGATGAATCGCACTTGATGCGAATCATTCAGCGCATTGTCGCGCGACTGGGACGCCGTATCGATGAAGTCAGCCCCATGGTCGACGCGCGTTTGCCGGATGGTTCGCGCGTGAATGCCATTGTGCCGCCGCTGGCCCTCGATGGCCCGACCCTTTCGATTCGGCGCTTTGGTGTGGATCCGCTGGGCATCGACGACCTGCTGGGCAATCAAACCATGTTGCCGGAGATGGTCGAGTTCATGCGGGCGCTCGTGCAAGCGCGCGTCAGCATGTTGATCTCGGGCGGCACCGGTGCTGGTAAGACGACGCTACTCAACGCGATTAGCGCGTTCATTCCGCCCACCGAACGCGTGGTGACAATCGAAGACTCGGCCGAACTGATCCTACGCCATCGCCATCGAGTGCGACTGGAAACGCGGACCGCCAATATCGAAGGTGCAGGTGAAGTCACGCAGCGCGATTTGGTTCGCAACAGCTTGCGTATGCGTCCGGATCGTATTCTGGTCGGCGAAGTGCGCGGTGCTGAAGTGTGGGACATGCTGCAAGCCATGAACACTGGCCACGATGGCTCACTCACCACAATTCACGCCAATAGCGCGCAAGACGCGCTATCGCGCTTGGAGATGATGGTGGCGATGACTGGCTTTGAAGTACCCATCAGTGTGGTGCGCCAGTACATCGCTTCCGGCATTAGCCTGATCATTCATGTCGCCCGTCTGGCCGG
>JAEZGD010000413.1 GCA_023417165.1 Planctomycetota bacterium | reverse complement strand
ATGGGAAGATCCAATCGTGGCGCTGCCAGCCGGCGCGACGCATCTATGCCTGCATTACGTCTCGGCCGAGCCGAAGAGTCGCATCAAGGTTAACAAGATCACGGTTCGCCCTCTGGCGGCACTCGTGCAACAAGTCGCCAGCGCCGAACTATTAGCCCAAGTCCCCGCGCTTACGAATCTAGAAACGCCGACGATTGGCGAGTGGTTGTTACGTGTAAGTGCATCGCAACCAGGCAATGTCACTACCAGTGAGTGGCGGCGAACTTGCGCGATTCGTTCGTTGGGCGCAGGTTGCGATGCGGATCTCGGCCAGCGTTTAGTGCAATTGATTCTGGACGACGCCGAGGCGCGGCAACTGCCAACCGAAGAACTACTGGCATTATATCGCGATGCCTTCCAGATATTGGATACGCGCCACAACCACGGGCAAGCGCAGGCCTGTTGGCAACGCTATGCCACAGCCGCCGAGCGGATCGATCAGCGCCCGTTTTCGGCCGTGCGCATGGATTTGATGACCTCGCCGGTTTACTGGCGGCACAACTTCCCTGTGGCTGACGACAAGCTCATCCGCCGCGAACTGCTGCAACTGACGTATGGCGATCAATGGGACGCACTCCTGGCGTTCTGTCAGCAACTGCGATTCTTCCAACTGCATCAGCGATTACCACTTGTTGACTGGGCCGAAGCCACTGCAGCCCGCCAGACGCCAGGACGCGGCAGCGACACGCCCATCGCCCGCTTGCGCAGTAGTTGGCGGCCCCTGCTGATCGAAGAACTCAGCAAAGACGCATACAACATCTTGGCCGAGATGCAGGCGATTCTCGAAAGCGACGCTTTTGAAGACGCCGCGCGCATGATCACTTCGATTAGTCCCGATGCCGTCAGCGGCGTTGCTCCGCAGGGGCGCGATCGCGAGTTATTGGTTTCGCTGCCTGCCGCAATTCGCCTGGCGGTTCGGAACTATCCGCAGTTGCAGCAAGTAATGAACGATAAGTTTGGTCCACTGGCCCAGTTGCGTGTGCGGCAATCGGTGAACACCAACAACACAGCAGCGGTCGAACTAGCGGCCGTGCAGTTCGAAGCAACCGAAGCCGCCTCCGAGGCCCATCGCTGGCTTGGCGATCGCGCCCTTTCGAGCGGTCAATTCGCCCGCGCGCGGGCGGAATACCTTCGTGCACTCGCCACCGCCTCATCCACGCTCGAAAGCGACCTGACCGCTCGGCTACGTCTGACCGCCGCCATGCAAGGCGAAGAGTACGGTGTTCCGGTGACGCGCGCTGTCGCATTCCACGACACGACCATCAGTCCTGGCGAGTTCGAAGCGATCGTGGCCGCCATGAAGCAGGCGAATCAGGGTGGCGGTGCTCAGTATGTCGTTCCCGCAGACGATCAGCGCATTTACCAGGCTCCCGCGCCCACCGGCTTTGAAGTCGCCGACCGCAACGACTTCAAAGAGTTGCTCGGCGAAGTGCCAAACGACGAAGTGACTCGCGACATCAACGCCCTGCGAATCAATTGGTGCGATCGCCAATTGGCGACGCTGGTGGACGGCAATGTCCTGTATGTGTCAAACCGCTTTCAAATCGCAGCCTACAACCTCGACAATGGCCAGCGATTGTGGGGCACCGAGAAATTGCCAGGCAGCGCCGTTCGCGCCCGCGATTGGACGCTGATCCCTATGCGCCCACTGGTGACCAACAGCGTTGTTTACGCGCGATTGCTGTATGGTTCGGGACCAATGCTCGCTTGCTTTGATAAGACCAACGGCAAAGTATTGTGGAATGCCGAACAGCGCCACAATGAGTTCCTGATCTCTGACCCACTGCTGATTCAAAACCAACTCGTGGCGCTCACGCTTGTTCGCAACGATCAGGGGCAAAGTACGTTGCGGCTGACGACCTATGATCGCGAGAGCGGTGAAGCACTGGTGCAACGTAACCTGCTGCGTCTGAACGACGTGTGGTGGTCGCGCCGCGGTGGCGAAGTGACGCCGCTGGGTGATGGCCTGGTGGCGACACTCGGCGGCTTGTCGATCTGCTGCGACCTGCATGGCAACTTGCGTTGGATTCGTCGCCCTGTGGCTTTGCCGCCAGAGGAAGAGACGAGTTGGGTGCGTCAGTTCTTTGAGCGTCCGCTGGTCGTGCAAAACCGCGTGATCCTCGCGCAACCCAGCGTGCGCAAGGTCGAATGCGTTGATGCCGACACGGGACGACTCGCCTGGTCGCAGGTGTTGCCTGATGTCGAGACCGTGCTCGGCGCGCTTGACGGGCGCGTGATCGTCCGCACGCAAACCGCATTCCTGGCCTTTAGCCTGGAAGATGGCCAGCCGCTGTGGCGGCATCCGCGTCCCGAGGTGTTCGACACCGCACTTTTAGGCGGCGCAGGGGGACTCGTCTACGCGGAACGGCAGCCAAGCAAAACGAACAAGGACCGCTTTTCGCCGCGGTTAGTGTGGGTCGATCCCGCTACGGGCGTCGCTCAAAACTCATTCACGCTTACCACGCTCGAAGACGCCGAACCGCAACTCGGTCCGCTCGTTTCTTATAAGGATCGGCTGTGGACGTTCTGGGGCGTCGGACAACACAAGCCAGAGCGTGATCTGCTGGAACTCACGCCGAAAACGGATGCACCGCTTTCTCCTGTTGCCTCGCCTTCGACACGCGACCCTTGGGCGCGGGAGGCCGATCCCACGCTTCGCCAGGCGGCAGAGCGACTGTTTCCAGAATGGTCGCTGCTGACGGGCGGTCTCAATGGCGAGAGCGGACTGCGCAACGACGTCTATGGCGAGAACGACGCGCTGGGAATCTGCGTCCGCACCCATCACCCTACGATCTTTACGCGGCAGATCGCGCCAGCGGCCAATTCGCATCCCAAACTGCGCATGCGCTTCAACCACCGCACGGATCAGCCGTGGACGGTGAAGCTCAGCGTGCAATTCGGCGATCGCACGCTTTGGACGCAGGATTTCAGCAAAGATCAAAGTCCTCAGCAATGGAAAGATCTGGAAGTCGATCTCAGCTCGCTCGCAGGCCAATCAGGACAATTGGTTGTGAAAGCGGAGTACCTGCAACCCGGCGGCGAGATTCCGACGTGGTGGAAACGGCTCGAGTTGGCGCCGTAGCAAAACTCGCCAGGTTACTGCGAATCACGCTCGACGTCCCAGCGAATCTTATACAGTCGCTCGTCCGCCAATGGCATTGATTGCGCGGGATCAAGAAAGCGAATGGTATCGCTCCACCAGGTCTTGTTGGCATGGTCCGCCTGGTGATAGACAATTCGCCCCGTGGTCGGATGCTCGTCGATCGATTTGACCTCGACAGCGTCGGCTAAAGGCTTAAACGGTGCGAAGCTGCGCTCCTTCGTAT
>JAEZGD010000275.1 GCA_023417165.1 Planctomycetota bacterium | reverse complement strand
TTCCTATGCTTTGTGTTTTATCTATTGTTGTATTGGTGGTCCCTCCTGTGGGTGTGTGCAGGCATCTGTGGTAGGTGCCGATGTTAAAGAAGGACAGAAAACGGCCCTCAAGGCACGCCGCTCTGATGGGTGGACTGCCAAGAGGTATCGATTTGGCGGCGACCTGCATGCCAGTAGGCGGTTTGAACAGCAGGCCGATAAGTGGTAACTTCAAGGCTTGCCATAGCGATTGAACGCCCTAGCAGGGTTCTGCTGGCTGCTTTCCGACGATGCCTCTGAAATGATTTGCCGACCGCGTCTCGCCCTTTCGAACCAGCCGTCCTAACATCGGCCGCCGAGAGTTGCGAATCACCAGGCCTGTTCTGCCGCCGATGGACAAACAACAGCGACTTGATCAACGTCACGGTCCGGAAATCGGGCCCCTTGCCGAGCATGGATGCGCCCGAGGCGTTACGCCAGAGCGTCGCAGGCCTGCTACGGGAGTTGGAACCAAGGTGAATCTCGAGCCTCGTCTCTCCTCGTTCTCGCCCCCTTCTACGAACCTGGTCGATGTGCTGCGGTATTGGACCGACGCCATCCCTCAGCAGACCGCCTTCGGTTTTTCGGATGGCGAGCAGGGCGAAAGCTGGTTGTCCTATGCCCAGTTGGACGCCAAAGCGCGCGCCATCGCTGCGCAATTGCAATCCCTCGGCATGCAGGGCGAGCGCGCGCTGCTGCTGTATGGACCGGGCCTCGACTTCGTGGCCGGGTTCATGGGCTGCTTGTACGCAGGTATGGTCGCCATTCCGGCCTATCCGCCGCGCAAGAACCGCAACACCACCCGCATTCAGGCCATTTCCGACGATGCGCAAGCGCGCGTCGCTTTGACCATTTCGGACGTGGCCGATCGCGTCGAAAACCTGCTCGACGACACCCCGCGCTTGCGCGACCTGATCTGGCTGGCCACCGATACCGTCGACGAAAGCCAGGCGAAGAACTATCGCGCGCCGAAGCTCAAGAACGACATGCTCGCGGTGCTGCAATACACCTCGGGTTCGACTGGCACCCCGAAGGGGGTCATGCTGACGCACGCTAACATCATGGCCAACCTGGGCATGATCGAATATGCGTTTGAGCCCGAACACGCCGTCGGCACGTTTTGGTTGCCGACTTATCACGACATGGGCCTCGTGGGCGGCGTGCTGTTGCCACTGCATAGCGGGCGTCCCAGTGTGTTGATGTCGCCGGTCAGCTTTTTGCAAAAGCCGTTGCGCTGGTTGCAAGCGATCACCCGGTACGGAGCGACGATCAGCGGCGGGCCGAATTTCGCCTACGATCTGTGCGTCGAAAAAGTCACCGAAGAACAGATGGAAGGGCTCGACCTCAGCACTTGGGGACTGGCCTTCAACGGGGCCGAGCCGGTGCGGGCCGAGACGCTGGAGAACTTCTCGCGCAAGTTCGGCGCGGTCGGCTTCAAGTACGAAGCCTTCTATCCGTGCTATGGCATGGCCGAAGCGACGCTGCTGGTCTCTGGCGGCAAACGCAGCGAGTCCCCCGTGTTGCGGAGCTTCGATGGCGCCTCGCTTGATCAAGGCGCGGTGGTTCACGTCGAGCCCGGCCAAAAAGGCGCGCGAGCGCTGGTCAGTTGCGGACGCGTGATCCCCGACGGCGAGATCGTGATCGTCGATCCCGAAACGCGCCGTGAACTGCCGCCGGAAGGCATTGGCGAAATCTGGGTGAAAAGCTCCAGCGTTGGCCAAGGCTATTTGAACAAGACGGAAATCACCAACGAGACCTTCCGCGCTCGCCTGGTCGATTCGAAGCGCGGCCCATTCCTGCGCACCGGCGACTTGGGCTTCTTGTTCGATGGCGAACTGTTCGTCACTGGCCGCCTGAAGGACATGATCATCGTCCGCGGCGTCAATCGCTATCCGCAAGACATTGAAGCCACCGTCGAGAAAGCCAGCGGCCGTTTGCGCGCCACCGCCTCGGCGGCGTTTGCCGTCGAATACGAAGGCCGCGAGCGCTTGGTCGTGGTCAGCGAAGTTATTCGCGGCGCCAACGAAGGTTGGGACGACGTCATCAAGGCGATTCGTCGCGAAGTGACCGCCGAGCATGAACTGCCGCCCGACGCGGTGTTCCTCGTGCGCCACAACTCGATTCCGAAAACATCCAGCGGCAAGATCCAGCGGCACGCCTGTCGCGAGCACTTCCTCAGCGACTCGCTGTACGTGATTACCAAGTGGTGCGCCTGGGAAGAAGAGCGTCAGCCCTCGGCCTCGCCGCCGTACGCGCGGCACAAAGCGGCCGATGCCCCCGCGGTGGAAACCAACGGCGCGCACTATGGCGATGTGAATCCGCGGGTCGCACAGATCGTGCTGGAAGAAGTCCGCGCGGTGGCGAAAGAGCGCGCGAAAGAGTTGGACCTCGATACCAACATCGTGCTCGACCTGGGGCTCGATTCGCTCGAACGCATGCAGATCGCCAGCTCGCTGGAAGAAGTCTTTGGCGGCCGCTTCCCGGAAGAAGTGCTGCAAGAGATTTATACCTGCCGCGAAGTCGCCGAGGCGATCGAAAAGCACATGGGCGTCGAGCCCAAGATTCGCCGCGATCGCGC
Organism: Planctomycetota bacterium; assembly: GCA_023417165.1. Taxonomy (GTDB): domain Bacteria; phylum Planctomycetota; class Planctomycetia; order Pirellulales; family Pirellulaceae; genus JAEZGD01. The sequence continues at coordinate 1,870 of JAEZGD010000275.1, read as the reverse complement.
GATGGGCAGCGCCGCCAATCGGCCTTCGATCGACGACATCCCGGCCGAGTACCATTCGTTCGCCAAAATGCCGGAGTATCAAAAGCTCAAGGCGACGATGCGCATGCTGACTTCGACCGGCTTGCCCAATCCGTTCTTTACGGCGCACGAAGGGGCGACGCGCGATGTGGCCAAGATCGATGGCCGCGAGATGCTGAGCTTCGCCACGTACAACTACCTGGGCATGTCGGGCGATCCCGAAGTGACCGCCCGCGCCAAGGAAGCGCTCGACCAGTATGGCACCAGCGCATCGGGCAGCCGCCTGGTCTCGGGCGAACGCACCGTGCATCGCCAATTGGAAAAAGCGATCGCTGAATTTTTGGGCACCGAAGACGCCATCGCGTATGTCGGCGGTCACTCGACCAACGAGACTACGATCGGCCACTTGTTTGGCCCTGGCGACTTGATCGTGCACGACGCGCTTTCGCACAACAGCATCATTCAAGGCGCGATTCTTTCGGGCGCGCGACGTCGCCCGTTCCCGCACAACGATTGGCGTGCGCTGGACGAAGTCCTGACCGAAGTTCGTCACGAATATCGTCGCGTGCTGGTCGTCATCGAAGGCGTCTATAGCATGGACGGCGACTTCCCCGACCTGCCGAAGTTCGTCGAAGTCAAACGCAAGCACAAAGCGTTTTTGTACGTCGACGAAGCGCACTCGACCGGCTCGATGGGCAAAACGGGGCGCGGCCTGTTCGAACACTATGGCGTCGATGCACGCGAGATCGACCTGCTGATGGGCACGCTGAGCAAAGCCTTCGGCAGTTGCGGCGGCTACATCACCGGCTGCAAAGAAGTGGTCGAGTATTTGAAGTACACCGCGCCGGGCTTCGTCTTTAGTTGTGGTCTGCCGCCGGCCAACGCCGCGGCGTCGGTGGCCTCGCTTGAACTGTTGCAGCGCGAGCCGCAACGTGTCGCGCGGTTGCAAGCCAACTCGCGCCTGTTCTTGGAACTGGCCAAAGAAGCCGGGCTGAATACGGGCCTGAGCAATAGCACGCCGGTCGTGCCGATCATCATTGGCAACTCGGTCGATGCACTGCGGTTGTCGCGACAACTGTTCGAACGCGGCATCAACGTGCAACCGATCTTGTATCCCGCGGTCGAAGAGAAGGCCGCGCGACTGCGGTTCTTCATTACCGCGGTGCACACGCCTGAGCAGATTCGCCGCACGGTGGCGACCGTGGCCGAAGAGATCGCCAAGATCGACCCACGCTATATCAACAAGCCCACTGCGCCTGTGGCTACCCCCGTGAAGCAGCCCGCGTAGCGGCGAAATTCCAAATTCCAAGCACCAAATTCCAAACAAATCCAAAGATCCAAATACGAATGTCCCAAACGGCCACGGCGGTTTGTGCTTCTGGTTTTGGGACATTGGGTGCTTCAAATTGGTTTGGAATTTGGTGCTTTGTTTTCCACAGTGCGGATATCTAGACCCACGTTGCTATTGCATCATCGTGCCCTAGATTTAGAATAGAGTTAGCCACCTATGCATTTTGTGACGGGCGTAGCGACGTTTTCGGCAGCACGTTGCACGGCACGCCTGTCCCCACCCGGTTTTGCTGGAGGATCCCTTGCTCACCGAAAACGAAGTCCAACGTAGCTTCTCGCAACTCTTCAAGGCCCAAGAGAAGGTCACCTCCGACACCTTTGATCGGGCGGAAGAACTCCTCGACGAACTGCGTTTGGAAAGCCCCTTGCGTCATCGCCTGGCGATGGAGCTCGAAGAGCTCCGTAACCTGTACGCCACCAAGGCCTAAGTGGGCATCGCGGTCGGTTCGTAATGAAACGCGCTGCAACGTCTGCGTCGCCTGCGCTTGAGGTCTTTCCAAGG
>JAEZGD010000219.1 GCA_023417165.1 Planctomycetota bacterium | reverse complement strand
CACGGCGGCTGTTCATGCCGATGCCAAGCACTTCGCAGCGGTGCATGACATTGGACATCTGTTCGTTCAGGCGTTTGATGTCGGACAGCGGCGGAATCGTCATGGTTTCGATGCCGGTCACGCGCTCGCGGCCGACTTCGAGGCATAGGATCAGCCCTTGCGGTTGGCTGCCATGCAACAGGCCGAGCGTCACGCCGCTGTACGACGGATGGACCAGGCTCCCCTGCCCTTCGATGACCAGAATCTGATGATGCTGGTTTTGCAGAACGAGCTTCTCGGCCGCCCCGGCGATGAAGTCGGCCGGCACGCAATCGATCGGCAGACCGTCCCCTTCGACCATGATGCCGGTCTGACCAGTGGCGACGAACTTGGCGTCATAGCCTTGGCGCTTGAGGGCGTTCGTGACTTCGATCGCCACGCACATCTTGCCGATACTGCAATCGTGTCCGACCGTGTGAATGCGCAGGCAGTTGGGATTGATGCCGGCGCGGCGCGCAATCGTCTTTTCGTTGTTCTTGCGCACGTCAATCAGCTTCACGCCATGCGTTTTCGCCGCGGCGGCAAACTCGGGATCGTCGCTGACAAAGTCGTGCAGCCCCGCGAGGATATCCATGCCCCGGGCGATCGCTTGCAAGATGGTCGGACGCCAGGAAGGCGGAATCTTGCCACCAGGCGGCGCGATGCCCAGTAGAAGCGTGTTCGCATCGGCGGGAGCTTCGGCCAGCGAGGCGATGATCGGCACGTTCTTGCCAACGCCCAACAGCGACGGCAAATCGCCGCCGGCATTGGTGCTATCAAGCACGGCGACCGCTTCGTCGGGACGATAGCGAATCACGCTCGCCGCCGTCTTGGCCGTATGAGGATTGGTATGACCTTCGGTGAGACAGACAATCTTCCGCGACATAAACGGCTCGTTCTAGGAGGGAAAGAAGCATCAGACCGACTGCCACGAAGCGAGTCAAGCCGGAGCGGGGAGAAGTCGCACTTCGGCGGCGGAGAGGAGAGGAAGAGGCCGCGGATGACGCAGATGAACGCGGATAAATTTAGAAAAGAAAGGGGAAAGAGAAGGAGATGCTTGCCGCTTCCTAATTCTCCGGCGGTTCTGCTCCCTATTTCTTCTGCCTGATCCGCGTTTATCTGCGTCATCCGCGGCTTCTTCCCTCTGCCTCTCCCTCCACCTCTCCCAACTGTTTCTGTCAGCAATCGCGGCAGTTATAATCGGGGCCTCGCCTGACTGGTTCCTGCCTGGAGAGTTGCTATGCGACGGTTGCTCGCGTGTCTGCTGTTGCTTGTCGGTTCGTCCCCGCTGTTGGCTGGGGAGTTCAATCCCACGCTGTCGATCGGCGATGCTGCGCCGCAGTGGTCCAAGCTGCCTGGCGTGGATGGCAAGCAGCACGCGCTCGACGACTTCAAGGCGAAGGACGTGGTGGTGCTGTTCTTCACTTGCAACAGCTGTGAATACGCCATTGACTACGAAGATCGCATCATCGCGTTGGCGAAGAAGTATGCCGGCGACGACAGCCGCGTCGGGCTGGTGGGCGTGAATGTCAACCTGATTGAGGAAGACCGCCTGCCAAAGATGAAAGAAAAGGCCGAGAAGAAGGGCTTTCCGTTTGTGTACGTGTTCGACGAGACGCAGAAGATCGCCAAGGATTATGGTGCGTCGACGACACCGGAGTTCTTCGTGCTGAACAAGGATCGCAAGGTGGTGTACATGGGCTCGCTCGACGACAACAGCGACGCGAAGAAGTCGACTGTGAACTATGTGCAATTGGCGATCGACGCCGCGCTCGCTGGCAAATCGCCTGCGAAGGCCGAGACCGTGCCGATCGGCTGCCTGGTGCGCTACGAGAAAATGCGCCGCACCAGGAAGCAGTAGCTACTGCGAAATTGTATAAAAATATTGACAGACATAATATTGATTGGTATTGTAATTGCTGTGTGAGTGTTCGCTGTTGCGCCATGGTAACTGCTGCTCTAAGGGAGTCGTTGGCGGCATAAAGAACATTCGCCCGACCAGGCATATTGGCTGGCGATGTCCCCTCGGATGGGAGTGTCAGGCCTAGGCATAAAGTTTGACGAGCCTTCCACGACAGGCATACGCCTTCGGCGGCGGACAAAAGCAGTAACGCATTGCAAACCAATGGCTTGTGGTAAGTGTATGTGACGTAAGTGTTGGCTAAGTAGCCCCGAAAAACGATGGCATAAATTCCTCGCTTCGATCAGGATCGCCTCTCATGAAACGACTTCTTCTGGCCCTGCTGGTGACCACGTTTATGGCTGCGGATGCGGACGAATTGCTCGCCCAAGCGGGGGCGAATTACGACGAGTCGAAGGTGCCGCAATACACGCTGCCTGACCCGCTGGTATTGGCCGACGGCACGAAAGTGGCCGACGCCGAAACGTGGCATAAGAAGCGTCGGCCAGAGATTCTCGAACTGTTTTCGTCGCAGGTCTTTGGTCGCATGCCAACTCAAAAGCTGGAGAGCATTCGTTATGAAGTGCTCGACGACACGCCGGACGCGCTCGAAGGCAAGGCTCATCGCAAGCAGATCGCGGTCTATTTCGCCGGCAAGAGCGATGGCCCGAAGATGGAGATCTTGCTGTACACGCCTGCCAAGAGCACCAAGGCGGTGCCCTGCTTCCTGGGCTTGAACTTCAACGGCAATCACGCGGTGCATGCCGATTCTGGCATTCGTTTGAACCAATCGTGGATGCGGCCGAACGAGAAGAACGGCGTCGTCGACAACAAGGCGACCGAGCAGTCGCGCGCGACTGAAGCCAGTCGTTGGCAAGTCGAGAAGATCCTGGATGCCGGCTACGGCCTGGCGACGATCTACTATGGCGACATCGATCCCGACTTTGACGATGGCTTCCAAAACGGCGTGCAACCGCTGTTCTATAAGGCAGGTCAAACCAAGCCGGAGCCCGACCAATGGGGTTCGATCGGCGCTTGGGCTTGGGGTCTGAGCCGCGCGCTCGACTACCTGGAAGGAAACGAGACCAAGCTAGTCGACGCGAAGCGTGTTGCAGTGATCGGGCATTCACGCCTGGGCAAGACTTCGCTGTGGGCGGGCGCGACCGATCCGCGGTTCGCGATCGTGATTTCGAACAACAGCGGCGAAGGCGGCGCGGCCATCACGCGCCGGCGGTTTGGCGAAAGCTTGAAGCGCATCAACACGTCGTTCCCGCATTGGTTCTGCGACAACTACTTGCAATACAACGACAAGGAAGACGATCTGCCGGTCGATGCCCACATGCTGGTGGCGCTCAGTGCGCCGCGGCCGGTGTATGTCGCCAGCGCGACGGAAGATCAATGGGCCGATCCGCGTGGCGAGTTTCTGGCATGTGTACATGCCACGCCGGTGTATAAGCTGCTCGGCAAGGATGGCCTGCCCACCGCCGAGCTGCCAGCCGCTGATCAGCCGGTGCAAGGCACGGTCGGCTATCACTTGCGCACCGGCAAGCATGATGTGACCGCTTACGATTGGGATCAGTACCTGAAATTCGCCGACAAGCATTTCAACGCTAGCAAGTGATGCTGGCGCCGAATGCTGCCTTTCGCCCCTAAAAATAGCGATTTTCAGCCTCGCTGGAACGCTACTTTGCCGGGGCGAAAGGTGACCATTAGGAGGGCCGTAAAGCGACTGCTGTAGCCTTGCAGGTGCTGCTTGCACTACAATCCGCGCTCTAAAAACCAGAGCAAGAGCGCAGGGAGGCGGTCATGTTCCAGCGGCAACGACGAACCATTGCGATGGTGGTCGCGCTTTTTTGTTTGCAGGCGGTCAGCGTGCGCGCTCAGACACCGCCCGTCCCGCCTGAGATGCTGTCCGATGCCGAGCTGACCGACGTTGCGTTCGTCGATCCCGATCGCGGCTTTGCCGTGGGCGATCGTGGCGCGTTGTGGAAGACGGAAGATGGCGGTCGGCATTGGCGTTTGATTCCTTCGCCGGTCGCCTGTCGCTGGGAGTCGATTCACTTCGTCGACCGCGAGCATGGTTGGATCGTCGGTGGCAATCCGCATCAACTCACGCATCAAACCACGGGCGAGATCCTGCGCACGCGCGATGGCGGACGCACTTGGGTGCAAGTGCCGAAGCTGACCATCTCGGCGCTCAAGCAAGTTCAGTTCTTTGACGCCAAGCAAGGCATCGCCATCGGGCAAGCATCGGAGTTCTCGCCTGCAGGCATGTATCGCACCAGTGATGGCGGTCTGTCGTGGACGCCAATCGCTGGCGCGTCACAGGTGGGTTGGAACAGTGCGGCCTTTGTCGGTCCGCAGCGCGGAGTCGTCGGCGGACCGCGCGGCAGCGTCAGTTTGCTGGCGGGACAAGACCTGTTGCCGGTGCGCATGCCGAACATTGGCGCTCGCGCGGTACGACGACTGGCATTGGCCGATGATCGCCACGCATGGCTGATCGGTGATGGCGGCTTGGTGCTCGCTTCCGATAGCGCTGGCAGTGGTTGGACGATGCCGCCCGGCGAGATTCCCGCGATTGCCCGGCAGCAGATGGACCTGCGTGCGCTCGCGGTGCGCGGGCCGCATTGCTGGATCGCTGGCGCGCCGGGATCGGTCGTGTTGCATACACACGATGGCGGTGCGACTTGGGAACTGTCTCGCACAGGCCGGGCAACACCGCTACGTTCGTTGTTCTTCTTGGACGAGCATCGCGGTTGGGCGGTCGGCTCGCTGGGCACAATCTTGGCCACGCGTGATGGTGGTCGCACCTGGACCGAACAACGTAGCGGCGGCGCACGGACGGCCATGCTGGGCTTGTTCAGCCGCCCTGATCGGATTCCGCTCGAAGTTATCACGCGCGCCGCTGGCAACGATGGTTATCTGACCGCGGTCGAAATCTTAAACGCCGACATCACCGACCCGCGACATGGTCGCATGCCGATCGAAGAGCGCACTGCGGCCGCAGTGGCGCAGATCGGCGGCAGCTCGGTCGATCATGCGTGGCGCTTTCCGGTGCGCGAGCCCGAATTGCTGCTGCCGCCGGAGGCGATCGTGCAACTGTGGGATCGCATCAACGAAGGGCGCAGCGTCGAAGAATTAGAAGCCGTGCTGGTGCGAAAGATTCGACAGTGGCGTCCCGATGTGATCATGACCGAGCGGTCTTCGCCGCGCGGAGCCGAGCCGCTGTCGCATATCATCAATCAAATCGTGCTCAACGCGGTGACGAAAGCCGCTGATCCCGGCGCGTATGTCGAGCAGCGCGAGCAACTCGGTTTGGAGGCGTGGAAGCCGAAGAAGGTCTTCAGCACGTTGCCGCCTGAAACGCCTGGCATGGTGAACCTGAGTAC
>JAEZGD010000199.1 GCA_023417165.1 Planctomycetota bacterium | reverse complement strand
ACCAAAAACTGCGCGCCCTGCTTGGTGGTGGTGTATTGCTTCCAACCGACAGTGCCGAGGTACGCAGCGGCGGCATTGAGCGAATGAAGCACTACGCCTGGCGCTTTCGCGCGCACGCGGGGGACATTTTCCGCTTGGCCTGTCGCGAGCGCTGTAAACGCTTCACGCATCACCTCAATGACGGCGGGCATCTCCAGCAGGGAGGTAATATCGGCTTCGCGAAGGTAGAGGGTGCTCATGGTTCCTCATGGGGCAATAAGGATTGCCGACGGGATACCGCTATTATTGCCCTTCGACCACCGCCAAGCGAGGCGCAGCGCTGCCGTGGTCGACTTCTTCGCACGCTCCGCCGTCCGCGGGCCAGGTGCGCCACGTGCCGATGCGCTCGCCACGGGCGTAGACACCTTCCTCGGCGCGCTGGCCGTTCTCATGGAAATAGACCCAGTGCCCGTCTTCGCAGTCGTCGACAAACTCGCCGAAGGCTTGCGTCCGACCGTTTTCGAACCAATAGGTCCACAGGCCGGCTCGCAGCCCGACATGGTACACGCCTTCGCAGTCGCGAGCGCCGTTGGCATGCCAAAAGGTCCACAGACCTTCGGCCTGGCCGAATACAAAGTCGCCTGTCGCTTGAGGATGAGCGACGTCGTACCACCAGGTCCAGCGCCCGTGCCGTTGGCCATCGCGGTAGGGACCGCTGGCCGCAGGCGAGCGCGAAGCGGCTGGTTGCGGCAGGGCGGGGTCGGACATCATGTCGCCTGTTCTAAAAGGTCTATCCCAATTGCGCGATTTTCTTGAAGTCGTTCTTCAGCGCGCGATACAAGTCTTGGTAAACCGGGAACCGCGCGTCGTAAGCCTTCTTGGCAACCTTGTTCGGCGGTGTTTCGTCCACCACCTTGATCGTTGCCGCGCAAGCTTCTTCCACGCTCTTGAACGCACCAGCGCCAACTGCCGCCAACAGCCCCGCTCCATAGGCAGGACCTTGTTCGGCGTTAATGATCGAAGCCGGCTGGCCAAAAATATCCGCCTGCATCTGTCGCCAGAGCGGACTTTTCGCGCCGCCGCCCGAAGCGATGATCCGTTTGACGGGCACGCCCATGTCCTGAATGATCGTCAAACTATCGCGCAAGGCGTAGGCAACGCCTTCCATTATCGAACGTGCCAAATGTCCGCGTCCGTGTTTGAGGGTTAAGCCGATAAAACAGCCGCGCGCGTCAGGATCGGCGTGCGGAGTACGCTCACCAGCCAGGTACGGCAGGAAGAACAGCCCCTCGCTCCCCGGCGGTACCGGCGCGGCTTCTTCGTTAAGAACCGCATAAGGATCGCGCTTGTTCTTGCCGCTGCCGGCCAGTTCCTTGCACAGCGAATCGACAAACCATTGCAGCGAGCCGCCTGCGCACAGGCTGACCCCCATCATGTGCCACTTGCCTTTCACCGCGTGGCAGAAGGTATGCAAGCGTCCTTCCGGATCGATTTGCACCTCGTCGCTGTGGGCAAAGACGACTCCGCTCGTACCGATCGAACTAGAAACAACGCCCTTGGTCACCACGCCCGTACCGACGCCATTGGCCGCGTTATCGCTGGCGCCGCCGACAACAACGCAGTCGGTCGTCAGGCCGAGTTCCTTAGCCGCGGCGGGCGTCAGTTGCCCGGTGATCTCCTGCGATTCGTAGCACTTGGCAAACAGGTCGATATCGAGTTCCAGTTTCGACAACAACTTCTTCGACCACGCCCGGGCGGCGACGTCGAGCAGCAGCATGCCGCTGGCGTCGCTGACTTCGGTGGCAAACTCGCCGGTCAGGCGGCGACGGACTTCATCCTTGGGCAGCAGAATCTTGACCGTTTTGTCGAAATTCTTCGGCTCGTTATTGCGCAGCCACAGAATCTTCGGGGCGGTAAAGCCGGTCAAAGCCGGGTTGGCCACCATCTTGATCAGGGCTTTGCGACCGCCAGCGCGGCGCTCGATTTCTTCACACTCGGCAGCGGTGCGCTGATCGTTCCACAAGATCGCAGGTCGGACCACCTGATTCTTCTTGTCGAGAAACACCGAACCGTGCATCTGGCCAGAAAGGCCGATGGCGCGCACGTCGGCAGGCTTCAGCTTCGCCTTCTTCATCACCTCACGCACGCTCTTAATGGTCGCTTGCCACCAATCTTCCGGATCTTGCTCGCTCCACAGGGGCTTGGGAAAGAACGACCGATGCGGCGCGCTGGCTTCGGCTTGAATCTCGCCGCGCTCGTTGATTGCGAGCGTTTTGGTGCCCGAGGTGCCGATATCAATGCCAAGGAAGATGCTCATGGTGCGTTGCAGTCCTGCCACAGGCCAAGAGAAGGAGAGAGGAAGATTCGTCGCAGATTCTAGCGGGGCCAGCGTAGCTTCACAAATGGGGCGAGAATCGGATAATGCGAGCATGGCTGCCAATGCTCATCGGCATACTGCTTACCGTATTGCTGGGTGCGCTGTACATTTTGGTCGTGGATGTCATCAGTGTCTGGCAATTACGCCGGTAATCGCAGGTGTCGCATGCAGGTCTCACGAAGAACTTGGCTAACCGCGACGGCCGGAAGTGCCGCGCTGGCGCTGACGGGCTGTCCCACGAAATCTCCGGAGTCATCGGTGGGGACTTCCAAGAGCGGCTCGCAAAAGCCGCTACGCGTGTGGATCGTGGCATTGCCGCAGTTGCAAGAAAATATCGAGCGCTTTTGGAACGCACAGTCGGATGTAGCGCTTGATGTTCGTCTGCAATCGGTCGAAGAGGCGCGGGCGGCTAAACGTCTGACGACCGATGTCGTGATCTATCCGTCGTCGCTTCTGGGGACCTTTGCTGCCGCGGACCAGCTGGCGCCGTTGTCGCGTGGCATGCTCGAAGAAGAACGCTTTCAGGCGAGCGATTTGTTGCGGCACGCCCGGACAACCGAAGTGCAGTGGGGCGATCAACCGGTGGCGGTCTCATTGGGTTCGCCCACGCCGCTGCTGCTTTATCGACGCGATATCTTCGCGAAGCTGCAACTGACGCCTCCGACTACCTGGGCGGACTACCAAGCCACGGCCGAACAACTGGCCAGAACGGAAGCCTTTCAAGAGTTATTGGCCGGCGCGGAAGGCGATTGGTCGCCCGTTTGCGAACCGAGTGGCGCTGGTCCCATCGGAGGAATCGTCACCTTCCTGGCCCGCGCGGCTAGTTATGCACGGCATCGCAACGACTTTGGTGCGATGTTTGATCTGAAGACAATGAGCTCGCTCGTTAGCACGCCGCCCTTTGTGCGTGCGCTAGAAGACCAACTCGCTGCGGCCAAGCTCTCGTCATCGATGCCGCTGACCGCCGATCAGACGGCCGACGCGATCAGCGCGGGTCGCTGCGGCATGACCATTGGTTGGCTGATGTCCGAGAGCAAACTGGCCGCGAACGTCGGCATCGCGGAACTGCCTGGTAGCACGGAGCGCTACGACGTGCGCGGCGGCGCATGGGAACCTCGCGAACCTGGCGAAGCGATCAGTGTCCCTCTACTGGGCGCGGCAGGCGTGTTGGCGTCGGTCACCATGGCGGCGCGGCAACCCAAGGCGGCTGAGAGCTTTTTGACCTGGCTTTCGGCCGGGGAGGAATCGCCGCAGATCGCTACCAGCTATCCGCGTGCGACGCCGTTTCGCCGCAGCCATTTGGCGGCTCCGCAGCCATGGTTGCCGGAGGGAATTTCGAGCGATGCCACGTCGGAGTATGTCGCTGCGCTGCGGCAATCGCACGAACGTTCGGTTTACTTGCTGGCTCCTCGCATGCCGGGCGCAGACGAATACCTGACGACGCTCGAAACGGCACTCGCCCAGGCGGCGGCGGGGACGCCCGCTGCCGAATCGTTGGCGGCGGCGGCCGTGCAAATGGACCAACTCACCGAGCGGTTGGGGCGAACCGACCAGTCGCGCGCCTATCAGCGCAGCTTGGGATTAGATGTTTAGCCGAAAACCCATCGTTGGGTGGGCTCGTGGTCCATGGAACCGGGCTTGCCGGCTCACCATTTCGTGCTAAATTAACGAGTCTCGGCAGGGCGACCGATATCATCAGTTGCCCTGACAGTTTTTGGCGACGTAGCTCAGTCGGTTAGAGCAATGGCTTCATAAGCCATGTGTCGGCGGTTCGAGTCCGCCCGTCGCAACTAGAATTCTTTGGCACTGTGCCCCGGACGAGATACGCCGTACCCGGTTACGAACGACGACGTGCATTCCTCTCTTTGGAAGGAACACGTCCATGGCGTGGATCGTTTTAATCGTCGCGGGGCTGATCGAAACGGGCTGGGCGGTCGGTCTGAAGTATACCGACGGTTTTACCAAGCCGCTGCCAACTGCACTGACGCTGCTTGGCATTTTGGCTAGCACCGCGCTACTCGCCATCGCCGCGAAACAGTTGCCGATTGGCACTGCCTATACCGTGTGGGTCGGCATCGGCGCGCTCGGTGCTGTGATGCTTGGCGCGGCCCTATTCAACGAGCCGCTGAGTCCCTTGCGGATGTTATTTGTGGCGATGTTGCTCGTCGCCATCATCGGACTGAAGGTGACGAGCCAGGGATAGCGAATGTTTGAGATAACGTGGGCTCGCGAGCCGTTATCGTTGCAATGCTTGCTTCAAGGCAACCAGCACTTGTGCTTCGGTGAATTCGCCTTCTAACACGATGGGTTGAGTCTTCCCGGCGGGATAGATTGCTAAAGCAGGGATGCGCTTCAATCCCATCGCACGAAAAGTGTCCTGGGTTACTGGGTCAGCCACCGTATAGTAAGCAAGCAGTGGCCTCCCGCCCCAGGCTTTAATTGCCCTCTCCACGCGAGGAGTCTCGACGGATTGCATTCGCTGGAAAACTGGAGGCCCGCAATCCATGGTGAAATGCACAATTACCGGATGACCTTCCGCAAGCAATTCATTGCACCCAGCCGCGGAGAAATCTTCCCAAATGAGCGGCCGGTTTTCCAAATACCGCCGCCAGACATCAAATCCGCAGGCGGCGGGAATCATCAACAAAAAGATCGCGGCGAGCGGTACTCGTGGTAAGAATCGACGAGCGGGCTTTTCGCTGCGATTACTCATACTTGATGAGGCTAAAGATGTCGCGGTCGCCTAGCTTGTCCACGCCGCTTAAAAACGCGAGGTGAATCAGGAAGCAGCAACCGATGACGTTGGCGCCCAGCTTTTCCACCAGGTTACAGCAAGCGGCGATCGTGCCGCCAGTAGCCAGCAGGTCGTCGACCATCAGCACATTTTGCCCTGGCGATACGCCGTCGATATGGATTTCGAGCGTATCGGTGCCGTATTCCAGTTCGTAATGGAAGGCGTGCGTGTCGAACGGCAGCTTGCCTGGCTTGCGGATCGGCACGAAGCCCGCGTTAAGTTCCAGCGCCAGCGGGGCGGCAAAGATGAAGCCGCGCGCCTCGGCCGCCACCACCGCATCGATCTTCTGCCCGCGATAGCGATCCGCCATTTGGCGAATCGTCTCGCGAAACGCCTCCGGCGAAGCCAGCAGGGGGGTAATGTCTTTGAACAGAATGCCCGGCTTCGGAAAGTCGGGAATATCGCGGATGTACTTCGTCAGATCGAACTTCGGCATAGGAATCTCCATAGTGTTGGTATTACACCAACCGAAGTTCCAGGTGCCAAGGGCCAAGTCCCCGCCAGCGACTTGAAAGCGGGGAACTAGTTGCCTTTTCAGCGAGAATCAATCGTCGCTATTGCCGGCACGGTCGTTAAACAGGGCCAGCAAGCGATCGCGGGGATCTTCCAAGCCCTGAGCCAGTTTGCCGAGCGCTTCGGTCTCGATCTGGCGGACGCGTTCGCGCGTCAGGCCGAGTTGCTCGCCGATTTCTTTCAGCGTGTGGGGTTCGGTGCCGCCGAGGCCGAAACGCATCCGCAGCACGGTCTGCTCGCGCTGATCCATGTTTTGCATCATGGCCATGACGTGCTTGAGCGCGTCGTGCTCGACCAGCTCTTCTTCCGGGCTCTTCATCCGCTCGTCCATAATGATCTCGCCCAGCGACCAACCGGCATCGGCCTGATCGGTTTGCGGCGTGCTGTTATAGATGCGGATGGCTTTCTTGATGATCGGCAGCTTCTTCTTTTGCAGGCCCAGCACGCGAGCGACTTCTTCCGGCGTCGGCGTGCGGCCGAGTTCTTCCGTCAGCCGAGCGCTGGCGCGACGCCACTTGCTGAGCAGTTCAACCATGTACGCAGGAATGCGAATTGTTTTGGCCGAGTTGATCAGCGCTCGCTTGATCGATTGCTTGATCCAGTAGCTGGCATACGTGCTAAAGCGCGTTCCCATCGCCGGATCGAAGCCTTCGACCGCCCGCAACAGGCCGAGGTTGCCTTCCTCGATCAGGTCTTGCAGGCTCAGGCCCTTGCCGGTGTAGCCGCGAGCGATGTTGACGACCAGACGCAAGTTAGCGCGCACCATACGATCGCGCGCCTTGACATCGCCTTCCGCGATGCCAGCCGCGAGCTCGTGCTCGTCCTTGGCCGACAGCAGCGCTGTCTCGTTGATTTCGCGCAGATAGGTTTCCAGAGGCGTCTGCAGCGAGCTGGAAGGCTTGCGAGTGACTTTGGTCTTGGTGCGGGCCTGCGGCATGTCGATCGCCTTCGCGGCTAGTGGCTGTCGGCGGGCTGCAAAGTCAGCCCTGCGTGAACAAACTCAACTATCGTCGCGGTTTCCGATCAATCTGAAGCCACGCGGCGACCTGCGCAGGTACACCGCCTATGCGCGTCAAGTGCGTAGTAGCGTATGGAACGACGTGAGCGGTTATGTCTGGCCTCGCGCACCGGTGGCGCGGATCATAACGACTAGCACGGAGCCACCGCCCTGGCGGAGAGGCCGGGGCGGGTGAGAAAGAAAGCGCGGAGCGTTTAGCGCTGAGCGTTTACGGCGCGAAGGGATCGGCACTCGTCGCCGCTTCGGTGGTCTCGGCCGGTGTGGTGGCCGGTTCAAACAGGTCCTTCACGTCGAAAGGATCGGCGACGACCTCCGGCTTCACGACGGGCGTGGGAACTTCTGCCTTCGGGGCCGGCGCGGGCACGTCGGCTTCGGGCTTGGTCGCAGGCGCGGGCTCGATGGTCGTTTCGATCACAGGGGCCGGAGCCTCTTTAATCGCACGAGGAAGCTCCAATGTACTTGGCAGGGCCGGCTTTTCAGGCGAGCCGTGGGCGGCTTCAAAGACAGATTTCACCATCGTGCTGAAGAAACCGCTGGCGCCGACCGGTTCCGCGCCCGGCGGCAACTGAATATTGAGCGTCGTCACGACGTCGCTGGGAACCGGGCTCATGGGCACGCGCTCTGGCCGGGCCGATGTGGCGACTGGGTGCGTTTCTGCTGCGATGTTGCTCGTCACCTGGTCGGGGCGAGTCAGGTCCGGAAGCGCAGGCAGCACGCCGATCTGCGAGGGCGTCGAGACTTCGCGCGCGGCGATGAACCACTGCGTCACTGTCGAGCGATGATGCTGCGGTTGTCCGGCAGTTTCGTACGCGGACCACACCTGGTCGCCGAGTGCGCGGCGCTGGTCGAATTCGTTACGATCGTTACGAAAGGTGTTGTAG
>JAEZGD010000764.1 GCA_023417165.1 Planctomycetota bacterium | reverse complement strand
TACTGCGTGGGCAGCGGCTCCGCGCGTTCAATCTCGATCAACCGCCCGCGCGTGCCGCCTCGCCAGGCGTAATCAAGACCGATCACCGCCAGTCCCACCGCCAACAGCACCGCCGCCGCGCATTGATCCGGAGCGCGGAGCCACGAGCCAGACGGCGGGGTAGGGGAGGGCTCTGACATACAAGGTCCATAGTCGTCGGCCAAATCAGGCGGTATTATCGCCAACAGCCAGCCACGAATGCCAGTGGCAAATCAAGGCAGACCTCACCTCGCTCGATTGCCAGCTCATGACCAAAGAATTTGCTCAGCACACTTGGAATGCCGAACTCGAAGACGACGCGCGGCAGTTGATTCGCCTGGCGGTGCGGGAAGATCTCGGCCGGGCGTACGATTGGACCACCGTGTCGCTGGTGCCTGAATCGGCCAGGGCGGCGGCGGTCGTCGCGGCGCGCCAGAGCGGCGTAGTCGCCGGAGTGGCGGTTGCGCAGTTGGTAATCGAGGAACTGGGACTCGACGTCACCTGGACGAAGCACCTGGAAGACGGCGCTGCGGTGCTGCCCGGTCAGGCGATTGCCGAGATCAGCGGTTCCGCGCGCGATATGCTGACCGGCGAACGCATCCTACTGAACTTCGTCGGGCGTCTGTCTGGCATCGCGACGCTGACGCGCAAGTATGTCGACGCCATCGCCGGAACTTCGGCCCAGATTTACGACACGCGCAAGACCACGCCAGGTTGGCGGCGGCTGGAGAAATACGCGGTCAAATGCGGCGGCGGGACGAATCACCGCACCGGCCTGTTCGATGCCGTGCTGATTAAGGACAACCATCTGGCGCTCGCCCGGGGCTGCGCCGATGCCCCCGCGCATACGCCGGCCGAAGCGGTTCAGGCCGCGCGGAAGTTCCTCAGCAGCATGACCGGCACCGTGCCGCATGCCGAATCGTTGATGGTCGAGGTCGAGGTAGATTCGCTCGAGCAGTTCGACGAAGTGCTGCCGCAGCGTCCCGACATCATCCTGCTCGACAACATGCCGCCAGATCGACTGCGCCAGGCGGTCGAGCGGCGCAATGCGTCGGGCCTTTCGGTGATGCTCGAAGCCTCTGGCGGTGTGAATCTCTCGACCGTGCGCGGCATCGCCGAAAGCGGCGTCGACCGCATCAGCGTCGGCGCCCTCACGCACTCCGCGCCGTGTTTGGATATTGGGTTGGACTGGAAGTAAGAAAGGAAGTTCCAAGAGCCAAGGTCCAAATGCCAAGGAAATCCGAAATCCGAAGCTCGAAATCCGAAACAAGCACGAAGGTTCAAATACGGAATGTCCTAAACGAAGAGCAGGGGGCTCCCGTTTCGTACATTTGAAATTCGGTATTCGAATTTGTTTCGGATTTCGAGCTTCGACATTCGGATTTCTTTCCTCCTTGGAACTTGGAACTTCCCGCACAACCGCTACAACCGGACCGCACAGCCCGCATCTTCCTGCCTTTGCCTTCTCGGCCCACTGCCCACTTCCCACTGCCCACTATTTCCTGACCTACGGTTGATTGCACCTGCGCTCTGGGGAGGGGCGTTGGTTCACCGCGCGGCAGGGAAAGCTAGGAGCTTGAGGGGACCCTGCCGCGCCTTTTTTCCTTTTTGTGGCCGCCGTGTTTCTGCCACGTGAAGCGCAGCCAAGAGTGTCGGCGGCACGATTCCCTGAATCGTCAGGAGACGCGGCGTGCGACCAAATTCAGCCACATCGAAAACTCGCCAGGCGTTCAGCCTGATCGAAGCGATGGTCGCGCTGTCGATCACCGCCATGGCCGGCGCGGTGCTGCTGCTGACTACCGAAGGCGTTCTTAAGACCACCAACGACGCCGTCGCGCAAACCATCGCCCAAGGCATGGCCGCTCAACTCATCGACGAAGTGCTGGGCGCGCGTTACGCCGCCGCTACCGATCCTTACGAAACCAACCTGGCGGCCAGCAGCTATGAAAAGGCTGGCGTCGGCCGCGAGCGTTTCAACGATACCGACGATTACAACGGCCACGCTGCTTCGCCCCCCATCGATCCTTGGGGAATCGCGCTCGGCCACGGCGCCGGCGACACGAACGGAGATGGCGTCGGAGAACTGCGGCATCCCGCGCTGCGCAGCCCAGGCGACGACTTCCGCGGTTGGAAGCAAAAGATCGAAGTCTATTACGTCGATCCCGCCAATCCCACGATTCGCAGATCCAATACCCAGCCCACCGATTATCGCGCGGTGGAAGTCACGATCGAACGCGTAGAACCCAACGGCGCCATTCGCCCGCTCGCCAAGATGCGACGGGTCTTTTGCTATGTTCCGATTCCGTAACCGACGCGGGTTGACGCTCATCGAGTTGATGATCGCCACCAGCATCATGACCATCATGGCCGGCGTGCTCGGCGGTCTGGCGCTCAGCGTACAGATGCAAAGCCGTCACAGCCAAGGTCATGGCGAAGCGGTGCAGCACGCGCGCGTGGTGCTCGATCGGATGCAGCGCGCCATGCACGAAGCGCAGACCAGCCCCAGCTTTCCCGGCTTTTATGTCGTCGCCGACACCTACGGCATTCATAAGCTGCCCGACACGATCGTGATTTGGAAGCCGCTGACCACAGCGATCGATCCGAAAGGTTTGCCGCGCTGGAACGAAGTGGTCGTCTTTGCCCCGCGGCCCTCGTCGCCGAATATTCTGCTCGAAATTCGCAATCCCAGCGATTCGCGCGTGGTGCCGCCGCTGACCGATACCACTGCCTGGCGCAACGAACTGATCGCCCTGAAAGCGTCCAATAGCGCCGAAGTTGTCGAACTGACGCCGCTGCTGCGCACCGCTAATATCGCCACGGTGGGCGTGCCGCGACTCCATGCCGCACTCCGCTTCGATACGCTCACGCGCCCCGATGATACCCAATGGTCACAGTACAAAGCTGGTGGGCGCACTTGGGAGAGCATCGACTGGGTGCAAAGCATCTATGGCACCAAGACCGGCCTTCGCCAGCACTGGTGCCGTATTGAATTGCAGTTGCAGCCTGGCGTCGACGCCGATCTGGACGATTCCACGGGCCAAAGCGCGCTGACCTTTTTTGGCTCTGCCGCCGTCTATCAGAAGATGCCCCATGACTAACGCCTGCCCCATCTCGAAACGCAGTCGCCTTCACCCGCGATATCGCCACGGCATGACGGTGATCGTGGTGCTCGGTGTGATTTCGATCACGCTGGCGTTGTCGTATGCCATGCTGCGCTCGCAGGTGACGTCGGTCGAGATTCAGTCCAATTTGGAGCGTCGCAATCTCGCCCGGCAGGCGGCGTATGCCGGCATTTCTGCGGCGCTGCATCAACTGCATTCGCCCGCGTGGACCGGCGTTGACACCCAGTTCTCGCGCGACCTAGCGACGCAGCAATGGTTTGAAGTCGGTTTCACGACGGGCGATCGTGCATTAACGCCGGCCGATCCCGACTATCACGAGTATCC
>JAEZGD010000738.1 GCA_023417165.1 Planctomycetota bacterium | reverse complement strand
TCTGATGTGTATTAGAGAGAGGACCAGGACTCACCCGAGGAATGCCGTGGCACGCGCTCTTCAATCGCCCACATTCGCAGCGCCCTGTTCGCGCGCCATCAACGCTTCATCGGCAGGCAAATGTCGCTGGTTCGCTTCGAAAGTGTCGAGCGATACGCACGGCCCATTAGAGGGAGTTTTTCAACAAGTACGCATGGAAATTGCAGCTCAAATCTTGCTCTAACCTTTGTCGCAGTATCTATTTGCGTTCACAGCATCAAGACCGTGCCATGTTGAAAAACTCGCTTCCTTTTCCACCGCGTCATGGAGACTTCTCGCGTGTTACCAGCACTTCGCCCTGAGCAGTACGAGGACGATCAGGCGGCGCTCGCGACGGCTGAAGCGATCGAAACGCAGTTTGCGGAGCCTCGCCCGGAAGCGGTGCGAATGCTGCTGGCGATCTTGCGCGGGTCGCAGATGGGACCGGAGAGTGGTTGGTTTGGCCCGGCCGAGCGGCGCTATACGTGGGAGTGGTTGACCGCGCAGCACGACCTGCCGGCCGATGGCCCTGGCATCGCGCGGGATGTGTTTCGCGGACCGGCCGACGCCTGGGCGCGGCTCGATCGCAATGGCGATGGCACGATCACGCGCGACGATCTCGATTGGTCCGATCGTCATCCGTGGGTGCAAGCCGGCAATGTGTTGCAGCGTGCGTTTCGTCGACTCGATGCGCATGGCGATGGCCGCCTGACGCGCGACGAGTGGCTGCAGTTCTTCGATCAGGTTGCCGCCGAGAAAGAACATCTGACGAGCGATGACCTGCGCCAGGCGCTGATGCCGCCTGTGCGCTTCTCGCCAGGCGATGCGCCGACGCGCGCGATGCTGGTGCAAGGTTTGTTCAGCGGCGAGATCGGTTCGATGCAGACTGGTGCGCAGCTCGATAGTCTCGCGCCGGACTTCACACTGAGCACGCCCGACGGCGCGACAAGCTATCAACTGTCGCAGCTAATCGGCGAGCGGCCTGTAGTGCTGATGTTTGGCAACTTTACTTGTGGACCCTTTCGCGCGTGTTATCCCGAAGTGGAAAACGTCTGGCGACGCCATCGTCACGATACGAACTTCTTAATGGTGTATGTGCGCGAGGCGCATCCGACCGACGGTTGGCGCATGGAGTCGAACGCGCATGCGCAGGTTGCCGTGGCGCAACCCACGACACTGGCACAACGCATGGCGGCGTGTCGCCAGTTCATCGCCAAAGCGCAGGCGCAAGTGCCAATCGTCGTCGACGAGATTACCGATCCCGTCGGCCATGCCTACAGCGCGATGCCGGCGCGGTTGTATGTGATCGATCGCGCTGGGCGCATCGCCTATAAGAGCGGTCGCGGTCCGTTCGGCTTTCGCACCGGCGAGATGGAACAAGCGCTGGTAATGACCAAAATGGCCGGCGCATGGACGTAACACGAAAGGTCAAAGTTGCTTGCGACAGGATGCCGCGCGAAGCTATACCTGTAAGGTGACTCTGGAGGTTAGTGATGCGTGAGACGAATCGACGTGAAGTCTTGCAACTGTGTGGCGGCGCGCTGGCGTTGCCGCTCTTGGCCGGTCTAGCTCCGGCCGATGACGCGGCCGCGAAGCCGCGCATCAAAGTGGGCCAAATCGGCGTGGGCCACGCGCATGCGAACAAGCTCGCGGTCTATCGCCAGTCGCCGGACTATGAAGTGGTCGGCATCGTCGAACCCGATCCGAAGTTACGCCAGCAGGCGGAAACGCAGGCTCCGTATCGCGACTTGAAATGGATGACGCAGGAACAACTGCTGAACGTTCCCGATCTGCAAGCGGTGCTGGTCGAGACGCACGTGCGCGATCTGCTGAACGTGGCCGAAACGTGCATCGCGGCTGGCAAGCACATTCATCTCGACAAGCCCGCGGGCGAGTCGCTGCCGCAGTATCGTCGCTTGCTGCAGAGCGCCGCCGAACAGAAGCTGCTGGTGCAGATGGGCTACATGTTTCGCTACAACCCCGCCGTCGTGCTGCTGCGCGAGTTCCTTCACGAAGGTTGGCTAGGTGATGTCTTTGAAGTGCACGCGGTGATGAGCAAGGTGGTCGATCCCGCCACGCGTCGTCAGTTGGGCGAGTATCCTGGCGGCATCATGTTCGAACTGGGCTGCCATGTGATCGACCTGGTGATCGGTGTGCTGGGCCAACCGCAGAAGGTCACTCCGTTTGCGCAGCAGATCGTCAAAGACGATGGCCTGGTCGACAACATGCTCGCGGTCTTCAGCTATCCGGACGCGCTCGCCAGCGTGAAGTCGTCGGCGCTGGAAGTCGAAGGCTTCGCGCGACGACACCTGGTCGTGTGCGGCACCGAAGGGACGTTTCACATTCAGCCGCTCGATAATCCCGCGGCCAAGGTCGCGCTCAGCAAGCCGCGCGGCACCTATCGCCAAGGCGTGCAAGAGCTGACGTTTCCGAAGTACGCGCGCTATGTCGGCGATGCGGCCGATATGGCCAAGATCATTCGCGGCGAGAAGCCCAGCGACTTCTCGTACGAGCACGATCTGAGCGTGCAAACTGCGGTGCTGGAAGCGAGTCGCTTACCGCTGAAGTAACCGGAGCGCGGGCGTCTCGCCCGCTGTATTAA
>JAEZGD010000724.1 GCA_023417165.1 Planctomycetota bacterium | reverse complement strand
CGCGAGCCTTCTTTTCCTTCATTTCGCTTTCGGTCGCGCCACCGACGTTGATCTTGGCGACACCGCCCGAGAGCTTCGCCAGGCGTTCTTCCAGCTTTTCGCGATCGTAGTCGCTGGTGCTGACTTCGATTTCACGGCGGATCTGGTCGATGCGGGCCTTGATGTCGCCGCCCTTGCCGTTGCCTTCGATGATCGTGGTGTTGTCCTTGTCGACGATCACCTTCTTGGCGCGGCCCAGGTCGGCCAGCGTCAGGTTTTCGAGCTTAATGCCCAGGGCTTCAAAGATCGCCTGGCCGCCGGTCAGAATGCTGATATCTTCCAGCATGGCCTTGCGACGATCGCCATAGCCAGGAGCCTTGACGGCGACGCAGTTGAACGTGCCACGCAGGCGGTTGATGACCAAGGTTGCCAAGGCTTCGCCTTCGACGTCTTCAGCAATGATCAACAGCGGCTTGCCTTGCTGTACGACCTGCTCGAGGACGGGAACCAGTTCCTTGATGTTGGTGAGCTTCTTCTCGTAGACCAGGATGTACGGGTCTTCGAGGACCGCGGTCATCGTGTTGGGATCGGAGACGAAGTACGGCGAGAGATAGCCGCGGTCGAACTGCATGCCTTCGACCCATTCGATTTCGGTCGTCAGGCTCTTGCCTTCGTCGACGGTGATGACGCCGTCCTTGCCGACCTTCTCCATCGCATCGGCCAGCTTTTCGCCGATTTCGCGATCGTTGTTGGCAGCGATCGAAGCGACGTTCGCCATGTCGCTCTTGTCTTTGATCTTGATCGAAGCTTTCTGCAGCTTCTCGGTGATGTCAGCGACAGCCTTTTCAATGCCTTGCTTCATCTGCACAGGATTGACGCCGGCGACCACAGCGCGGAGGCCTTCGTTGAAGATGGCTTCAGCCAGCACCGTGGCGGTGGTGGTGCCGTCGCCTGCGACGTCGCTAGTCTTGCTGGCGACTTCGCGAACCATGCGAGCGCCCATGTTTTCGTAGACGTCTTCGAGGTCGACTTCCTTGGCGACGGTGACGCCGTCCTTGGTGACGGTCGGGCTACCGAAGCTCTTTTGCAGAATGACGTTGCGGCCCTTGGGACCGAGGGTCACCTTGACGGCCTTGGCGAGCTTGGTCACGCCGCGGCGAATGGCTTCGCGGGCTTCCTGATCGAAAGCGATAATCTTGGCCATGAGATACCTTCAAGCAATGATTGGGTGGATGTGTTGGGTGGGGATTGCTGATTGAGGATTTTGCGGTTGCAGATGGCAGAGGAGCAGACTGCTTTCGATCCGCAATCTGCAATCCTCCATCTACAAGCTCTAACTATTCCTCGATCACCGCCAGGATGTCTTCTTCGCGCATCAGCAGGTATTCTTCGTCGCCGACTTTGAACGGCTCGGGGGCGTAGCTGGTGAAGATCACCTTGTCGCCCACTTTGACCTGCAGCGTGCCGCGGCTGCCGTCATCCAGCAGCTTGCCGTCGCCGACGCAGATGATCGTGCCACGCGACGGGCGGTCCTTGGCGCTATCGGGCAGGAAGATACCCCCTGCGGTTCTCGACTCCGATTCTTCACGCTGCACGACCACGCGGTCGCCGAGGGGTTGCAGCTTGATTTCCGACTTGGCCTTCTTCTTGGTCGCAGTAGCGCTCATGCGGTTTCTTCCTCCGAATACGCAAAACTGGGCGGGAGTTGTGGTGTATCGATCGCTGGCAGGCCAAGGCGGCCCGCCGAAAGCTGTCAAATTGGCGCACCATCAGCGGCGGCGACCCCCAGTAACGCAAGACGCGCGCCAATGCCGGGGCAGGAAGCGTAAGTGCCGGTGGCGCAATTATTTGAATCTCTGTGCCCGTCGCGGTACCCCACCGGCGCCAGCCAGGGTGGCAGCAGTTCTTGAAATGCCCTGACCTTTATCTGCCAATTTGGCACAGATGCGAAGTGGACTGCAGAAAAGGATTATATCCGTTGCCATTGTGGGGCCCGTAAAACCCAGTCAGAATAGGGAGGTTTGCAATTTTTTGAATGTAAATTCTCGTTTCTGATGACGCAGGCGTTGGTGGCTCTGCGGCCGAATATTCTATGCCCCTGCATGTCGCCTGCCGCTGTGGCGCGCAATTCGCCGCGCGTGATGATCTGGCCGGAAGAACCGTCGCCTGCCCGACGTGCGGTGGCGCGCTTTCCATTCCAGCGATTCCTGTCTCGCCCCCCCCGGCCTATCGCCCCTCCGGCGTGACCAGCATTCTCGACGAGATCGGCCTGAATTCGGACGACCAAGGCATCGTCTGTCCCAAATGCCGCGGCCACTTTCCGCCCGGCAAAGCGATTTGTGCTCAGTGCGGCTATAACCTGCAAACCGGTTCGATAACCAAGTCCGAAACGACGACGGGACCGCGCGAGAAGTACGACTGGAAAGGTTTTCGCGAACGCTCGTATGCGTTTGGCGGCAGCGTCATCGACGAAGACCTGACGATGGGCGACTTGTTCGTGTGCGCCTTTTGCGGCGGTCTGGCGTTTATCTATGGCTTGGTCCTGTTTCTGCAAGGGCGGTCGAAGGGCATTTTATTGATGCTGGCTTCGCTGTTGGTGCCGGCGCTGGTCCTGCTCGGCTATGCCATCTTTCGAGTCATGCTCACAGTGCCGCCACCGAAGCCCTCTCAGAACGGGATTGTCTTTGTCATTGAAGCGCGCGATAGCGTCGTCGTAGAACAACCTTCTCTTTTGTAGCCAAGCTCGCGGACCGGTTGCTGTATGCCTTTTACTGTTGCTTGCCAATGCGGAGCCAAGTTTGCCGCGCAAGATCACCTGGCAGGCAAGGTCGTGCGCTGCCCGAAGTGCTCGCAACCGCTGCAAATCGTGCCGTCGGCGGCCGATGAGCCCGCCCCGTTAGCGCCGCTTCGTTCGCCGCGCACAGAAGCAGCGCCGATCTCCGCAACGCCAGCGGCCGCGTCACTGCCGGTCGAACCGGCTCCTCAACCAGTGCCAGGGCAACAGGTGGGCGGCATCTTAGACGAACTGGGCATGGCGACCATTCATGGCGTACGCTGCCCAAGTTGCGGCGCCGATACGCATCCTGAAGCGGTGATCTGCGTCACATGCGGCTTCAACCTGAAGCGTGGCAGGCAGCAGGCCGTCGCTAGCGACAGCCGCGCCACGCAGCGCCATCAAGCCATCTTGGAAAAGCAACGCATCGCTGGCGAGAAGCATGCGAAGCAGCGCAATACTGTGCAGCGCACGGGAGGCACACAAACCGATCTGGGCGGCGTGCCCGAGGCTTCCACTGCAATCTTGGTCTATCCGACCGAAACCTTCACACGGTTAAGTCCCGTCGGCGGCACCTGGGCGGCGTATGAATACGCAGTCACTGCGGCCATGTTCATCGGCCTGTTTTGGTTCGCGTACTACTCAGTCTTTTTCTTTATCATGCCGATGGCGGCCTACATCACACAGCCCGACCAAGGCAGAGCGATTCTCGAGCGCTTCAACGAATTGCTGCCGATTTATGGCAAGGCGGCCGCGATGTTCGCCGGTGCTTATGCGCTCAGCATCGCCGTTTCGCTGGGAGCCGTCACCCCGGCGATGGCGGGCGGCGCACACCTGGTATTAAAGTTTGTGGGCGAGACAAAACTCGGGTATCTGGCGACCTTGCGTGTGCTGGTGTACACGGCCGGCGCATCGTTCATTCTCGCGGGCCTGCCCTGCATACAGATTGTTACTCCCATCTCGTGGCTCGTTAGTACCTCGATTGGGTTTACCGTTCACCATCGCGTGGCGCCGGGCATCAGCATCCTGGCGGTGATCTTTGCGGTTCTATTTGGATTGCTGGCAGGCATTGCAATTCACGCATTCTTAGGCACTATGATTGCTGTACTGTTCGTTCTGCTAGCGCCTCCCGCCGCCTAGTCTCCTCGTACGCCAGGCGATTCTACCTGGCCGGTTTGATCGGTCGGGCTGGAAGGCCTGACGCCCGACTTTTTGATACGGAACCTCGCATGCCGATTAGCGTCGTCTGTCAGTGTGGAGCCAAACTAAACGCCAAGGATGAGTGGGCCGGCAAAACTCTGAAATGCCCGAAGTGCTCGCAACCTGTCAAAGTTCCTGCCGCTGGCACAGCAGCAGCCAAGCCTGCCGCGCCCGCTAGCGCCCCGAAGAAAGCGCCCGCGAAAGAAGCGGCAGCGGCGCATTCCGTGAACAGCTTGCTTGATGAGATTGGGCTAGCGCCACCCTCGCGCAGCGCCGTCACTTGCTCGAACTGCGGCGCCGACATGAAGGAAGGGGACGTTCTGTGCCTCTCGTGCGGCTTTAACACACAAACCAAGAAACAACTCGGTCGTACCAGCGACGGCGCTGCCCTCGCGCGCCGGCAAGAGATCTATGCCCAGCAAGCCGCGAAAGCCAATGCCAAGCCGGTGAAAGGTGCCCCGACAAAGTCCAGCCCCAGCGCGATTTCCGGAGGGGATGACTCCGTCGAGTTGAGTATGCTCGACTATCTGTTCTGCATTTTCTGCGGCGGCATCGCGTTGGTAGTGTCCATCATTTATATCGTGCAGGGAAATCCCCGGGGCATGAAGATGCTGAAAGTGATCCTGCTCGTGAGCGCCATTAGCGCCGGTCTTGGGTTTCTAGGCGGACTCGTCGGCGGTCTAGCGGGCCTCTCCGCGCAATAATGTTTTCACCTGCAATCAGAGGATGAATGCCATGGAAAGACTGCTGTTACTGGGCATATGCTTACTCGTGCAATCCTTTGCGGTTGCTTGTGTTTCTGCTGAGGAACCCACGCCAGGCAAGCAAGTGCCGCAAAGCACGACGGTGAAGTCAGACGATGCCTCGCGCGAGTTGCATTACCTGTTGTTTCTGCCCAAGGGCTACGACGCTAGCGACAAGACGAAGCAGTGGCCGCTGATGCTATTCCTGCACGGCTCGGGCGAGCGCGGCGAGAATCTCGAGTTGGTGAAGATGCACGGCCCGCCCAAGATCGTCGAAGCCAAGCCTGACTTCGAGTTCATCGTGGTTTCGCCTCAATGCCCAAAAGATTCGCGTTGGCACGCTAGCGAACTGCTGCAACTGATCGAACACGTCAGCAAGCAGCACGCTGTGGATTCCAACCGCTTCTATGTCACCGGCCTGAGCATGGGCGGTAGCGGCACGTGGCAGTTGGCAGCTGCTGAGCCGCAGCGATTCGCCGCGATTGCACCGATTTGCGGCCGAGCCGATCTCGCGTCCGCACCTAAGATCAAGGACTTGCCAACGTGGGTCTTTCATGGTGCGAAAGATAGCGCCACTTCGGTGGAGCACAACAAAGCCATTGTCGCCGCCTTGAAAGCCGCGGGCGGCGAACCCAAGTTCACGCTGTATCCCGATGCCGGGCATGACTCGTGGACGGCGGCGTACGACAATCCTGAGTTCTACGAATGGCTGCTCGCCCAGCGGAAGAAATAACCGCGATTAGCAAGCCAAGAACGCTTTGTAGCCCAACGTCCTAATGAGCGAACTCGCAGATCGTCGGGCTACAGACAGCGTTTTTTCGCTCGTGTGCAAAACGAGACGGAATTTATTCGGCGTCAGCTTCGGCGCTCAAGCCATCCGGGCCGCTCATCGGCATGCGTCCCTTGTGGTCTTCGTTGCGATCAATGCGGTGCTCGAGCGCTCGCAGCAACTTGTCGATTGCACCTTCAATCGCCACGTCGAGTGCGGCTGCATCGCAGGTCACGGTCACAGGCTGCACGCCTGCCAGGCGAGCTTCGAGCAGGCAACGCTTGTCGTCGCCGATGTCCTTCTTGTTGCTGTTCTGATCGGTGAGCGAGACTTCCACGCGAGTCACACGCTCGCCGTATCGCGACAACGCTTCTTCCAGATCCGACGTAATACTCGCTCGCAGTTCTGCGCTGACACGGAGGTTATTGTCGGTGGTGATGTTCACGAGCATCGATGAATTCCTTGTCTAAGGGAGAGGCCGTTAGCCGCCGTCCTGATCTTCCACTTAATTATAGGAGCGCCGGCGCAGAAGCTAACTCAGAAAAAGCGACAAGCAAGACCGCGCGGCGCGCGGTTGACTACTGGAAGTACTTGACCGCATTGTCAAAGATCTTCCAACCGTCGCCAAACTCACGGGCGGGTTCGCGCGTCCAGCGTGGATGCTGGGTAGGATCAATGTGCCGTTCCGGATGCGGCATCAGTCCCA
>JAEZGD010000721.1 GCA_023417165.1 Planctomycetota bacterium | reverse complement strand
TCGAGGACGAGGAGAACGAATCGGCCTACCTGAAGCTGCCCCAGAACAACTGGTGGTGGTTGTGGTACGGCAGCGAAACAGAAGCCAACGCCTATTACCTGAAGCTGCTCTCGCGCCTGGAACCGCAAGGCGAGAAGGCACCGCGGTTGGTGAAGTACTTGCTCAACAATCGCAAGCACGCCACCTATTGGAGCTCCACTCGCGATACGGCGATTGCTGTCGAAGCCTTCGCGGATTTCATCCGCGCCACCGGCGAGGACAAGCCCGACATGGTCGTGGAGGTGTGGCTGGACGGTAAGAAGGTGAAGGAAGCCGAAATCAAGGCCGACAACCTGTTCACCTTCGACAACAAGCTGGTGCTGACCGGCAAGGAAGTGACCGACGGCAAGCACGAGATCGAGATCAAGCGGCGCGGGCAAGGACCCGTGTATTACAACGCTTACTTGACCAACTTCACCCTGGAGGACGACATCAAGAAGGCCGGTCTCGAGATCAAGGTCGAGCGGAATTACTACCGCTTGAAGCAGGTCGATAAAGAAGTGAAGGTCCCTGGCAGCCGTGGCCAGGTCGCCGATCAAAAGGTGCTGAAGTACGAGCGCGAGGCGCTCGCCAACCTCGACACCGTCAAGAGCGGCGACTTGATCGAGATCGAACTCGTGATCGAAAGCAAGAACGATTACGAGTACATCCTGTTCGAAGACATGAAGGCGGCAGGCTTCGAGCCGGTCGACCTGCGCAGCGGCTTCAGCCAGAACGGACTGGGAGCGTATATGGAACTGCGCGACGAGCGCGTGGCGTTCTTTGTTCGCAACTTGGCGCGTGGCAAGCACAGCATCGCCTATCGCATGCGTGCCGAAATCCCCGGCCAGTTCAGCGCACTGCCCACCAAGGCCAGCGCCGTCTATGCTCCGGAACTGAAAGGCAATTCGGACGAGATCAAGCTGAAGATCGAAGACTAACCTTGCCAGGCGAGCCTTCGCCGGCTCGCCCTGACGCGGTTGCACCCGTACGCCGTGCTGCGAAATCACACTTCGCAGCGCGGCGTTTTTTGTGGTGACTCGCTGGCGGGAGGCCGATTCCTACGACCGCCACAATCGCTACACGCGCTTGCTTCTCGGATAGGCTGACGTAGATTGAGGAGGCGGATCGGTTTGGCCGCCTTTTCTTTTGAGGAGTCTGCACATGTCCACCGGCACCGAGTTTCCTGCCAGCACGCGCCGATTGCCGCCGATGATTCGCCACGAACTGGCGCGGCTGCGCAAAGACTGGTGGTGGTTCTTGGTGCTCGGTATCTTGCTGGCTGTGGGCGGCCTGTTTTGCCTGGCATATCCGTTTGTGTCCTCGGTGACAGCCATCGTGACGCTGGGCACGGTGATGATTATCGGCGGCATTGCCACGCTGGTCGCGGCGTTCTTTATGGGACGCTGGAGCGCTTTGCTGGTGCAACTGCTGATTGGCATCTTGTATGTGGTGGCCGGCATGGCGATGGTCGACGTGCCTGCGGAAGCGGTCGCGCTGCTAACGCTGTTTGTCGCCGCGTTCTTTCTGGTCGCGGGACTCTTCCGCATTGTCGCAGCACTGATGGAACGGTTTCCACAATGGGGCTGGGTGCTGCTCAATGGTGTCGTCACCGTGTTGATTGGATTGACGATCTTTCGTAACTATCCCGAAAGCGCTTTGTGGGCGCTGGGCGTGCTGCTGGGCATTGAACTGCTCTTCCACGGCTGGACCTGGGTCATGATCGCCTTGATGATCCGTCGCTTTGCCGTGATTGAAGAAGAATCGCCCGCCTGAGCGAATGCCCCAGCCAGCGACGAAGCGGTCGCGGAGAGGTGTCTCTTGGCGACGTGTGCTAGCAGCATCGCGGCATTCGTCTCGCTTTTTTCTGAAATTGCGCTTGCAGGTTCCTGACCCCACTCGCTACATTTCCGCCGCCTCGTTCCAGGCCCGGCAATCTCTTGTGGGGAAGGCAGTATGCTGCCAACGATCGTGGTGGTGCCTTGCTATAACGAGGCTGCGCGCTTGCCTGTCGCCGCCTTTGAGGCGTTTGTGCGGCAACATCCTGATGTTGGGCTGCTCATGATCAACGATGGCAGTCGTGACGCGACCGCCACCGTGATCAACCGCCTGGCGGCGCTGTTTCCTCGCCAGGTGCAAACGCTGCATCTTCCGTTCAATGTCGGCAAGGCCGAAGCCGTTCGCCAAGGCATGCTGATGGCGTTTGAAGCCCAGCCACAACAAGTGGCCTATTGGGATGCCGATTTGGCCACGCCGCTGGAAGCCATCACGCAGTTTTGCGAAGTGCTTCAGCGCCGCGCGTCGGTCGAAATTGTCATTGGCGCGCGGCTGCCCCTCTTGGGACGGGAAATTCGCCGCACCAGAACCAGGGCGATCTTGGGCCGTGTCTTTGCCGCGTGCGCTTCGAAAGTGCTCCGACTGCGGATTTCCGATACGCAGTGCGGCGCGAAGATGTTTCGTCGGAGCGAACGGATCGAATCGTTGTTTGCAGAGCCGTTTGGCACGCGGTGGATCTTCGATGTCGAATTGCTCGCGCGGTGGCAATGTGGACTGAGTCAAGCTGCACTCTGCAGTGAATCGCGGCTGTTTGAATTTCCGCTCGAAGACTGGCACGACGTCGCGGGTTCGAAGCTAAAGCGAAGCGATTTCGTTCGCGCCGCTGGCGAGTTGCTGTCCATCTATCGAACTTATCGCCCTGCAACGAAAGCGGTTTCGAGGCCAGTTGTCGTCCCGGTGGGCCTGGCAGAATTGCCTGTGCGTCACGCTGCTTAAACGCGTGGCAACTTGTTCTGTCGATGACTCTCAACGACAATAGATTCCGCGGGCGTGACCGTGGCGCGTCTGCTGCCGCGGTGATGCGGCGTTAGTGGCTCTTGTGTGTTTGGTCTCATGCCGCTCGATCAACTTGGCCCCTACAAAATCGAACGCATGCTGGGCCGCGGTGGGATGGGGGCCGTGTATGCGGGCCTCAACGAAGAGACTGGCGAGCGCGCGGCGATCAAGGTGTTGTCGCCAGTGCTGGCCGACGACCCTGGCTTTCGCGACCGCTTTAAGGCCGAGATTGAGACGCTCAAGAAGCTGCGTCATCCGAACATCGTGCAACTGCACGGCTATGGCGAGCACGACGGCCACCTGTTCTATGCCATGGAACTGGTGGAAGGACGCAACCTGCAGGACGAGTTGCAGTCCGGACGTAAGTTCGACTGGCGCGAAGTCTGCCGCATCGGCATCGCGATCTGCCAAGGCTTGAAGCATGCACACGACGTGGGCGTGATTCATCGCGATCTGAAGCCAGCGAACTTGCTAGTAACGCCAGACGGCACCGTCAAGCTGTCGGACTTTGGCATTGCCAAGTTGTATGGCATGAGCCATCTGACAGCCGATGGCGGCGTGCTGGGCACGGCCGACTATATGGCCCCCGAGCAAGCCGATGGCCGCCCGGTCACGACGCGCTGCGATATGTATAGCCTGGGGAGTGTGTTGTACGCGCTGCTCGCGCGCCGACCGCCGTTTGCAGCGCAGACGATGGCCGAAGTCTTGCATGCGCTGAAGTACGATACCGCCACTCCCGTGCGCCGCTATGCGCCGATGACGCCGCTGGAGCTCGAGAGTATCCTCATCGAATTGCTCGACAAAGACCCGCAGCGCCGCGTGGCGACGCCGCTGGTGCTGTCGAATCGATTGAAGGCCATGCTGCATGCGCTCGCGGACGACCCTGACGAGGTCGACGAAAAAGAACACGACTTTGAAGTTCGGATCGACGATGATCCGCCTGTGCCGCTCTCGGCGCAGACGACGATGGGATCGAGCATGGCTCATGCTGGTTCCGAGCATGTGACCTTCGCGCCGACGCCCACGCGGCCGATGATCGACGCGCCGGAGGACACGCCGCCGACGAAAGTTGAAACCGCGCCGCCGAGCGCGCCGGCGCGGCACTTTACGTTGGTAGACAAGCATGCGCCGCGTCAGCGCGAGACGCCGCCCGTCGAAGACGATGGCACGCCGATTTGGATGACGTTGACCGCTGCTTCTGTGCTGGTGGCGTTGCTGGGTGGGCTGGGGTGGTATGTGACCCGTCCCGACTCGGCCGATTCGCTGTATGCCAAGATCGCAGCAGCCGCCGAACAGGAAGAGCCGAGCGCTTTCTCGGCCGTGGAAAGCCAGATCGACGAGTTTCTGGCCTATTACGCCAACGATCCGCGTCATGATGAGGTCACGTCGTACCAGCAAGAGCTGGATATCTATCGCTTGCAGCGCGGGCTCGAGTTTCGCGCGCGGCGGTTACGCGGTAAGAATCCGCTGTTGCCTGTCGAACAGGCGCTCTTGGAAGCGATGAGCTTCGAGCGCACGGCGCCCGAAAAAGCGGTGGAACGCTATGCAGCGCTGATCGATGTGTTTCACAGCGATGAGACCGCCACGCGCAACACCAAACGGTGCGTCGAACTCGCCCGGCGGCAGTTGGTGGTGCTGGAAGAACGCCTGGCGCGCAGCCGTGAAGAGCACGAAACTGTGCTGAGGGGACGACTGGACGAGGCCCGCGGGCTGGCCGAGAAGCATCCTGAAGAGGCCAAGACGATTGTCCACGGCATTATCACCTTGTATGGCGACAAAGCCTGGGCTCAAGAGCCCGTCGCCCAGGCGAAGCAGCTATTGCAAGAGATGGCCTCTACCAAGGAAGCCTCATCGCCGTAGGACGAAGCCGTGCTTCGTCCTACAAAGGAGCAGCGATCTCCGTTGCGAGTTACTCGGCTTTCTTTTCGCCGAGGAGTTCAGCGACTTGCGGCTCGATCGATTCGGCCCAGATCGTGTAGCTCTTTTCGTTCAGGTGCAAGAGGTCTGGCATGATTTGCTTCGACAACGTGCCATCGGCTTCCAGGAACTTCGGACCAATATCCAAGTAGTGCACGTGCTCGCCATCGGCCAACTTGGCAATCAGCTTGTTGGCGCCTTCGTTCACTTGGCGCTTCGCATCGCTGGGTTGTGCGCCGCGAGGGAAGATACCGAGCACCAGGATCTTGGTCTTCGGCAGATCCTGACGCAGCTTGGCAACGATGGCCTTCACGCCGTCGGCGATTTGCTCGGAAGTGTTCGAGTTCGAGTTGTTCGTGCCGATCATGATCACCGCCAGCTTGGGCGAGATCCCCTTGATGTTGCCGTTGTCGAGCCGCCACAGCACATGCTGCGTGCGATCGCCGCCAATGCCCAGATTCACAGCGTTACGCGGACCATAGAACTTCGCCCAGACGTTCTTGCCAGCCCCTTCCCAGCCTTGGGTGATCGAGTCACCGATGAAGACCAGGTCGACATTGCCTTGCTTGACCCGTTCGTTGAAGCTGTCGTGGCGTTTCATCCAGTTGGTGTCGCGCGGGGCCGGCTTCACGGCGTCGTGGCTGGGAGCATCTTCGGCGCGCAGCACTGCGACACCCAGCAAGCAAGCCAAAAGCGAAAGAGAAACAAGGCGGGAACGTAGCATGATTAGAAACCTCAAAGGCGGGAAGGAGCAGAAACGTCGCTAGTGTAATGGGCGTCTTGAGCGATCGCTACCAGCAGCGGTACTTCTACTCAGGGCGAGCGCGCGGTGTTGTCAATTTGACGTGCGATGAAATCAAAGTGATGGCGCTCGGTGATTGGCACGTATGGACTTGAATTTATTTTTCTTGTTCGTAAGTCTTTTTCGGGTATGTGGTTGCGCTCCATTGGTGAGATTCCTGGCGCGGTATCTGCTTTTTAGGGCCTGCAGAGATCACAGCACTGATGGCTGGATCGCACCCGAAAGCTCCCCCCTCCCGAATTGGAGACTGACCCATGAAACGTATTCTTCTCGCCCTGGCAGTGATTTTGACGCTCAGCCTTGGTGGCGCCTCGATCGCATCGGCCGCTCCGCGCCACGGCGGGCATGGGCATGGTGGCCATGGACATCATGGCGGTCACGGGCATCACGGTGGCCACGGTCACTGGGGCCATGGCCATCACCATCACCACCATCATCACCGCCCGCATGGCCACGTGCACTACTATCGTCCCAGCTACGGGTACGCCTATCCGTCGTACTACTACCCGTCGAGCGGCATTGGTGTGTACGGCCGGAACTTCGGCGTTCGCATTGGATTCTAAGCGAAGCCTGATCGTTCAAGTGCAACCCCGCCCTGGAGTCGCCACGCTTTCTTGTCGCGAGACAACCGTGGCGACTCCTTTTTTCTTGAGTGGCGAGGGAGCAGTGAGCAGTGAGCAGTGAGCAGTGAGCAGTGAGCAGTG
>JAEZGD010000716.1 GCA_023417165.1 Planctomycetota bacterium | reverse complement strand
ATCCCGCGCTGACCTCGGCCGTGTGGTTCCCGATGCTCAGCAAAGGGAGCGGCGCGGACTATATCTGCATGCCCAAGCCGGTCCACAATCCTGACGGCAGCGAGTCGCTCTGGTGCTACACGAAGCCGACCGAACTGTACGGCCCGCTACGCGACACATTTGGCCACTTCCCGTTGCAGCACTTCTGGGGCCCGCTCGCGAACATCAAAAGCACGCAGTGGATTTGTGATTCGGCCGGTTACGCCGCCCGCGAATTCCAACCGCGCTTCTTCTTCCTCTATCTGCCGCATCTCGACTACGCCGCGCAAAAGCTCGGTCCCGATAGCGAAGCCGCGCAGCAAGCGGTCGTCGATCTCGACGGCGTCCTCGGCAAGCTGTTCGATGACTTCGAAGCCATTTACGGCGCAGGCAACATCACGTGGCTGATCGCCAGCGAGTATGTGATCACGCCGGTTGACCATGTTTCGTATCCCAACCGCGTCCTGCGTGAAGCCGGCCTGCTCGAGGTGAAGGATGACGGCCAAGGGGGCGAACTGATTGACTTCGAACACAGCAAGGCGTGGGCGCTCGTCGACCATCAGCTTTCGCATATCTTCGTCAAGGACTACGACCGGCATGTCATCGACAAGGTAGCGGCGCTGTTCCAAGGGCACCAAGGCATCGCCGAAGTCCTCGTCGGCGATCAACAAGCCAAATATCGCGTGCAGCACGAACGCAGCGGCGACGTGATCCTGGTCAGCACGCCCAACAGTTGGCAGGCGTACTACTATTGGCTCGACGACGCGAAGGCGCCGAAGTTCGCGCGCAGCGTCGACATCCATCGCAAGCCTGGCTACGACCCGGTGGAGCTGCACTTCGACATGGCCACGCGCAGCATTCCGCTCGACGCTACGCTCGTCAAAGGCTCGCACGGCGCTCCCGTGCACAGCGACGCCCAGCGCGGCGTGCTGATCGCTTCACAAAAGAACGTGCTGCCGTCTCAGGAACTCGAAAACTGGGACGTCTGCGGCATCGTGCTCAAGCAGTTCGGCGTAGAATAATTGCCCGCTGCGCGGGAATGACGGAATGACCAAGGCGTTCGTGAGTGGCACCGTGCTCCAATCTGATTGTGCATTGTGCTGGCGCATGCAGCGGCATTCATGCCGCTACACAAACAGGCAATCCTCACTCGCGCGCAAAAAATGACCAATGCCAGCTCGCGCCGGCATTGGTCATTCGTGATTCGTCATTCGGACTTCGGTCTACTTCAGTTCCTTGATCTTGATGTCTTTGAACTGGACGACCATCGGTGGGCCGGCGTGCAGTTGCAGGGCGAGGATGCCTTTGGCCTTCGCCTTGTCGCTTTGGTGATCAATCACTTCGGCGGTTTGCAGGCCGTTGATCTTGTGGATCAAGTGATTGCCCTTGGCGATGACGACATAGTCGTTCCAGTCTTCTTTCTTGATCGCCTTGACGATTTCTGCGTTGCTGTTGGGACCGTCGGTCTCGGTCTTCTTGCCATCAGCGCCGATTTCGACCTTCTTGCTGCGATTGCACAGAATGCCGCGGCCACCTTCTTCGTAGAGGATACCGCTGTAGGTATCGCCCGCTTCGAAGTCAGCCTGATAGCCATTCACCACATTGCCGCCTTTGTCGACGCTGCGATATTGAATACCGCTGTTGCCGCCAACGATCTTGTACTTCAGGTGCAGTTCAAAATCGCCGACTTCGCCGCCGCGATAGATGATGAACGTGTTGCCTTTGGTCGGGTTCTCTTGCGTCGTGCGGCCGGTGATGGTGCCGTCTTCGACGCTCCAGAATTCCTTCTTGCCATCCCAACCTTCGAGCGTCTTTCCGTCGAAGAGGGACTTGAAGCCGTCCTCCGCGTGGGCGGAGGTCACGAGCGTGGTGGCCAACAAAGCGAATAAACCAAGCGTGCCGATCAGTCGTTGCATGGGGCGTACCTAAGTCCAAGGTTGTGCGGTCAAGGCGAAAGCGGCGGCCTTCGCCGGGCGGGAAAGCCTGTATTGTAACTACCTTGCGGTAAATTGCATGAGATTTCACCTCCCTGACGGTTCCCGCAGTAACTCATTGCCAATTTTGCACTTGCAGCTTTCCGCAGCCATTTTGCCGGGGCCAGCGAACCAACTGTCGCACACCCGCGTACATTGACATGGCATCGCTTCGCGCGAATGCTTATAAGTGTTCACAGCATCGCAGCGAAACGTCCATCCCTTGCCAGGCGACAGATCATCGTGCTTTCACAGCGCCGCCAACCTGCCATCAGCCTGGTAACAACGCTTTGCGTTGCGCTGGTCGGCTTGTTTCCGGCTTCGTTGTGGGCCGACTGTTGCTGCACCCTGCCCAAGACCACAGGCACCACCGCCTGCGCGTGCTGCGTTGCTGTGCCGGAGTCGTGTTGCGGCGAAAACGCCACATCGGCGTGCCACACCGATCCAGCTTCGCCGGATGGCTGTTCGTGCCAAGAGTGCGGTTGCGATCCACGGGGCGAAGCGCCGCTGGCTCCGCAGCCGCGTGACGATGGCCACTCGCGCGTCGCTATTGATGCGGCCGTTCTGGCGAGCGTGGCATTGCTGCCGGTCGACCTCGAGGCGTCTTCCATCTCCGGCTTGGCTGTGCCGGTCGACTCTGCTTATTCCCGCCCCGTGCGCGAGCTCTTCTGCGTGTGGGTGATTTGAAAGCCAACGGTCGCGCGCCCACTTGCGCGTCAGCTGTCTAGCTAGCTTTCAAATTCAATCGATTAAGATTTTCGGGAGTAAGATCCATGTCCATTTTCAGCCTGTTCGTTGCTTCGGTTCTGTCGCTGTATGCTGGTCACTATGCCGCCCCGGCCGATTGCTGCTGTGGCGCCGTGTGTGCTTGTGAAGTCTGCGCTTGCGACGGCAACTGCACCGAGTCGTGCAATTGCGTCGGCTGCGCTTGTGCGTGCTGCGAAACCAAGTAACCACCACAGTAAGTCGCTGAACTTGCTGGGCCGATAACCACAAAGAGCCTCGTCCTATTGGGCGAGGCTCTTTCGTTTTCATCAATCTGAGCGGGGGACGTCAGTCTCCTGTGCCGACTCCGGCCCCACGCTCGATGTGGCCTCTCGAGCTTCGCCTCGCCGAGAAGCTATTTTCTTCTCTCGAATAGATCGCGCATTCAGGGAGCTGACGCTCCCCGCTCAGTGTTTGTCTTCAATCGCGCGGTGTGAACTTGAAGTGCTGGCTTTGGCGGAAGAACGTGAGCGGATTCTCGTAAACCACGCGGCGAATCAAGCTTTCGCTATGGCCGCGGCGACGCATCTCCAGAATAAAGTCCGGCACGGCGGTCGGCTTCGAAGGGCCCCAGTCACCGGCCGAATTCACCATCAACCGCTCAGGCCCATACATCTCGATAATGTCGGCCGCGCGCTGCGGCGTGCACTTGCTGATCGGATAGAGTGTCATACCGGCCCAGAAACCGGCTTCCAGCACCGCGCGCACCGTATGTTCTTCGACGTGATCGACCAGCACGCGATTACGTTCGATGCGTGAATCGCCGCACAACATGTCCAGGATCATCCGCGTCCCTTGGTACTTGTCTTCCTAGTGGGGCGTATGATTCAAGATTTGCTGGCGATGCTTGATCGCGAGTTCCATGTGCTCCAGGAACACAATCGACTCGTTGCGCGTGTT
>JAEZGD010000669.1 GCA_023417165.1 Planctomycetota bacterium | reverse complement strand
CACACGCGGCGATCGAGTTCTATCGCGAACTGCTGCAAGTGCTGCACGGGCAACAGGCGGCCGGTGACGACCACCTCAAGCACGCCGCCACCGCTGCCGCCCGGCAGTGGAACCGCGATCCCGAAGTCATCGCCGATTCGATTGAACGCTGTCTGGATGCGATCCAACAAGTCGACGCCAATGCCAATCAAGCCACGCTCATCGAAGCCTGGCTCGATGACCTCGCGCAACTGCGCATCCTGGGCCGAATCGCCTAAGGCTCTGCCTTAATCAGCCGCCTTCTCGTGTCCACAATGTTGACACACGGGCAGCAGACTATGTCGGATTTGCCCGCACTGACTGCACTTTTCGAAGAGCGATGTGCCGCAGTCAGGGCACGTGTAAGGCTCATCCGCTTGCTCGGCGACTTGCGGCGGAAAGCGAAGCTTCTTAATCGTGCTGCGGCTCCAAAAGACATACTTCATCGGCCCACGGCGAATCGGAAAATCGCAGACGGGGCAAAAGAAACGCTCGTACGCTTCACGATACTGCCGCAGCAAATAGGCGCGGCCCGGCCGCCCAATCATTTGCAGTAAGTAGACCAAGATGCGCGTCACGATGGCGAGCGCGACCATAATCAGAATGTATTTGAAGTAACGCGCCGGGAAGTGATCGTGCATCACCACGGTCACTTTCAGTGCCAGCGCGATGCCCAAGGCATAAATCAGCGGCGCATACAGGCCATGACGCCAGCGCAAGAACGCCCAGGCGACTGCCACGATCAATGGCAATAACACTGCCAACTTCGCGCCGGCCAGTCGCCATTGATGCCATTGCCACTGGCGCTCGTACTCGGCCCGAATCGGCTCACGAGCCACTTCCAATCGCGTATTCAATTCGCGCTCGCGCGTGGCCAAAGTACGTAGTTGTTCCTGAAACTCGCCGATCTCCTGACTCAGAGTTTGGTAGGCCTTTTGGTTTTCGAGAAAGAGTTGCTCAGCATCTGCCAAGGCCTTTTGCTCGGCTTCGGTCGGTTCGATGCTCTTTTCCAACCCCAGCCGGCGGATGCTCAGCAGCTGATCCATCGTCTGCTTTGAGCTAGTCGCGCTATCGCGCAACAGACTCTGGCGTCCCTCGCGATGCTCGACTTGCCGAGTGATTTCCTCGCGTTCGGCCTGAATCG
The DNA here is from genome assembly GCA_023417165.1 of Planctomycetota bacterium. Classification (GTDB taxonomy): domain Bacteria; phylum Planctomycetota; class Planctomycetia; order Pirellulales; family Pirellulaceae; genus JAEZGD01. The sequence continues at coordinate 3,596 of JAEZGD010000669.1, read as the reverse complement.
CCCGCTCTTCTTTTAAGAGTGCGGGATCGAGCTGGGTTTCTTCTAGCTTGGCATATTCGGGGCCCGGCCAACTTGCGATGTCGTTGACGACAAACCCAAGTAGCCAATACGCCAGCAGGCCCAGCGCGAAACTGAAGCTCCAGACCAAGGCACGGTGCGTCCAAGGCCCTCGATTTCGCGGCTTGTCTGCCATGATACTGCCTTCTGTAATTCACCACCGGAATGCAGGGGTACATTCCCTTCGCTTCCTTGTGAAGCCCCGTTCACTTCACAGCAAGGCGCAACAGAAGCAGCCGTAGCACCTATTCCCCCCACAGCGTCAGCACGAGCCGCCGGCTGCCGCCGTGGTCGCGATGCTCGCACAAATAGATGCCTTGCCAGGTGCCAAGCTGTAGCTGGCCACGCTGGACAGGAATCGACACGCTGCTGCCCAGGAGCGACGCTTTGACGTGCGCAGGCATGTCGTCGGGGCCTTCGCAGGTATGCACGTACGGGAAGTCCTCGGGGGCGATCGCGTTAAAACTGGACTCCATATCGGTCCGCACGTCGCGGTCGGCATTCTCGTTGATGGTCAGGGACGCCGAGGTGTGCTGGATAAAAACGTGCAAAAGGCCGATCTGAATTTGATCCAGCTCCGGAATCGCCTCGACCACCGAGCGAGTGATGAGATGAAACCCTCTTGAGTGGGGAGGCAAGCTGATCGTGCGTTGGTGCCAGGGCATAAGTAATCGTCATTCCCAGAGGTAAAAAAAGCTGCGCAACCAAGGTAGCCGATCCTTCGACGCCGCGGCAACGTAGAGCTGGTATTCGGCCGAATCCGAACGAATCATATATCGCACGACTTCACTCTTTCGACACCACAACGGAAATTTAGACGCCATAAAACCAGACTTGATGCCGCGGTACTTGGCGCAGGCTAGAAACACAGCACGATGCGGAATCGCGCAACCAATGTAGGCAGTAGATAGACGGCTTCCACCCAAGACGGGGCCTTATGAAGTGCTAAGCAACGCAGGCTTTCCTGTTGATTTTCAATGCCTTCGGGCGGAAACCCGCGTGGCTGACAAATTCGTTAGAGATTGTGAAGGCGATTTTGTTTCGCAATCCGAATCGCGCAGTACATGACTTACAGTTTTCCAGTTCACGCTGGAAAAGGTCGAAAACTTAGAATTGCCTAGCGGTAAAAAACTTGACATTCTGTACCGTCCGTAAATAATTGGACCATCGTCGCAAGACACAATGCAAGCCCGCCTTGATTTGTATTTTTTGCAGGCCCTCTCGCCCCCGTGCGAGGCCAGAGATCCACAGGGTGAGATTACTGGCAGAGATCGCCGCGTCCGTCGCAAGCTCGACTGGCCTGCTTATTTTCACGTGAGGTAGTTTTTTCATGTCGAATTGTCGCAACGTCTTTGACGCGATCCTGAAGTATGGACACGACGAGGACTTCGCTCCGGAACCGACCGCGGAATTTGAAGCCACCGATGCCCCGGCTGGCTCGCCAGAGAAGATCGAAATCCTGCGCCGCCGCGTCGAACTGGGCCTGCCGCTGTGGCACGAAGAAGATCGCTTTGACTATAGCGGTCTGACCGGCGCTGTTCGCCCACGCGAATAAGCCGCACAGTCCATGCAAACATGCAAGACGCGTCTTACCAGTAAGACGCGTCTTTTTTTGCGCGCGTTACTGCGAATGTGAACACTCAGTTCGCTTATAGTCCCAGCAGCGCGTCGAATTCTTCTTCGCTAAGGACAGGGATGCCGAGCTGCTCGGCTTTAGCGAGCTTGCTGCCGGCTTCAGCGCCAGCGACCAGGTAGTCGGTCTTCTTCGACACGCTAGAGGCCGCTTTGCCGCCATGCGTTTCGATCAGCTTCTCGATTTCGTCCCGCTTGTACTTCAGTAGCGTGCCGGTGACGACCAGGGTTTTGCCATCGAGTTTGCCGCCGACTGCTTTCTGCGTCTTGGCTTGCATGTCGACGCCGCGGGCCCGCAGCGAAGCGATGGTCTCTTGCCCGGCGGCGCTGCGGACAAAGTCAAAGATGCTCTTGGCGATGATGTCGCCGACTCCAGGCACCTTCGCCAGTTCGTCCATGCTGGCTGTTTCGATCGCCTCCATCGTCTGAAAGTGCTGCGCGATCACCTGCGCGCCACGCTGACCAACATGCGAAATCGACAGCGCATTGAGCAAGGCTTCCAAGCCGCGCGACTTGCTGGCGGCAATACCCGCGACCAGGTTGTCGGACGATTTCTTGCCCATCCGTTCCAACGCCTGCAAGCGCTCGCTCGTCAGGTCGTACAGGTCGGCCAGACGCTTGACGACGCCGTCGCCGACCATTTGATCGACCAGCTTGTCGCCAAGACCTTCGATATCCATCGCATTGCGCGTGGCATAGAAGCGCAAGCGCTCTTTGAACTGCGCAGGGCAAGCAGGATTCACACAGCGAATGGCGACCGTGTCGGCGTCTTTGAACAGTGGCGACGCACAGACAGGGCATTCCTTCGGAAACTCGTACTTCGGCAACTCATGCGTGCGCAGATGCGTTTCGACGCGGACGATATGCGGAATCACTTTGCCGGCGCGTTCGACGACGACAATATCGCCTTTGCGGATGTCTTTGCGTTCGATTTCTTCAGCGTTATGCAAGCTCGCCCGGCGAATGACGACCCCTTCCAGTTCCAGCGGTTCCAGTTCCGCCACCGGCGTGATCGCACCGGTCTTACCAACCTGCACGTGAATGTTGTTCAGCGTGGTGGTCCCTTCGTATTTTTCCCATTTGTAGGCCACCGCCCAGCGCGGACTACGAGCGCGCAGGCCCAGCCTTTCCCGCTGCGCCAGGTTATTGACCTTCAGCACCAGTCCGTCGATTTCGAAGTCGAGTTCCGGCACTTTCTCGATCAATGCTTCGCACTGTTTGATCGTTTCGTCGACGGTTGTGAAGCACTGCACGTGCGGCGTCAGCGGAATGCCAAAGCTGCCGATCTGGTGCAGAAAATCGATGTGAGTAGCGACCGCCAGCCCTTCGCTATAGCCGATGCCATGGGCGAAAAAACGCAAATGCCGCTGCGCGACGATGCGGGGATCGAGCTGACGAATGCTGCCCGCCGCGGTATTGCGCGGGTTGGCATAGGTCGCTTCGCCGCGCGCCTGCTGCTCTTCGTTCAGCTTCCGCAGGTCCTCGTTGGTCATATAGACTTCGCCACGGATCTCGAGTTCCGCCGGCCAATCTTTGCCTAGCAGTCGCAGCGGCACGCCTGCGACCGTGCGAATGTTGTGCGTGATATCGTCGCCGATCTGGCCATTGCCGCGCGTGACGGCGCGCGTCAGCAAGCCTTGCTCGTACAGCACGCTACAGGCGACGCCGTCGATCTTTAGTTCCACGACCCACTCGACCTTTTCGCCAGCTAGTTCGGCTTCGGTCTTTTCCAAAAAGCTGCGCAGGTCGGTGATGCTGTAGGTATTGTCAATCGATAGCATCGGCACGCGATGCGCGACTTGCACCAGTTCCGAGACCGGCGCATCGCCAACACGCTGGGTGGGACTATCCGGCGTCACCAAGTCGGGATACTTGGCCTCCAGCGTCTGCAACTCGCTCATCAGCTT
>JAEZGD010000603.1 GCA_023417165.1 Planctomycetota bacterium | reverse complement strand
CTTCTTCCAGATCGATGCCCAGTTCTTCGGGAATCGCGCCGGTGACTTTCTTGACGTCGGCCAGCGGCACGCCGAGCGCGCGACCGACGTCTTTGATCGCGGCGCGGGCCGCCAGCGTACCGAAGGTGCCGATCTGCGCGACCATTTCGTCGCCGTACTTTTCCTTCACATAGCGAATGATTTCGCTGCGGCGTTCCTGGCAGAAGTCGATATCGATATCGGGCGCTTCTTTACGACTGAGATCGAGAAACCGCTCGAACAGCAAGTCGTACTTGATCGGGCAAACGTGGCTGAGATACGTCGCAAAGGCGACCAGCGCGCCGACGCCGCTACCGCGCGCCGTGGCCGGCACGCCCACCTCGCGCGCGTGGCGCACGAAGTCCCACACGATGAGGAAGTAGTTGGGAAAGCCCAGCGTGTTGATGACGTGCAACTCGCGATCGAGCCGCTCCATCACCACCGGCGCCAGCTCGCCACCGGGCAGCATCTCGTCGTTGCCTTCATAACGCTCTTTCAGCCCCTTGATGCACAGCTCGCGCAGGAACTGCTCAGGCGTTTTATCCGGTTCCGGAATCGCATAGACCGGGAAGTGGCGCTTGCCGAGTTCCAGGTCGATATGCACACTGTCGGCGATCTCGGCGCTGCGCGCGACCGCATCTTCCAGCCCTGGAAAGAACTGATACATTTCCGCAGGCGAGCGCAGATAGTACTGCTGCCCGTCCATTTTCATGCGGTTGCTGTCGGTGCGGAACCTGCCGGTGTTGATGCACAGCATGATGTCCTGTGCCTCGGCGTCGTCGGGATCGACATAGTGGCAATCGCTGGTGGCCACCAGCGGCAGGCCCATCTTCTTGGCGATATCGACGGCCCCTTCCAGCGCGATCCTCTGGACTTCGACGCCGTTGTTCATGATCTCGATGAAGTAGCGATCGCCGAAGATCTTGTGGAACCAGGCGGCGGTCTCCATCGCTTCGTTCAAGTCGCTTTGATCGGCGCCGCCCGCCAGGATCGCGCGGTTGAATTCGCTGCTGACGCAACCCGACAAGCAGATGATGCCTTCGTGATATTTTTCGAGCAGCTCTTTATCGATGCGCGGCTTGAAGTAGAAGCCTTCGAGCGAGGCCGCCGAGGCCATCTTCACCAAGTTGCGAAAGCCGGTGGCGTTCTGGCACAGCAGCGTCAGGTGATAGCTCGACTCCTTCATGCTGCCGGCTTCTTTGTTGAAGCGGCTGCCCGGCGCGATGTAGGCTTCGTACCCGATGATTGGGTTGACGCCTTGGTCTTTGCACTTTTTATAGAACTCCAGCGCCCCGTGCAGGTTGCCGTGGTCGGTCAGCGCCAGCGCATTCATGCCATGCTCTTTGCAGCGCTGGATCAGCTTGGGGATCGGGCTGGCGCCGTCGAGGAGGCTGTAGTGCGAATGGCAATGCAGATGGGCGAAACGCTGCTCAGACATCAGAGCGAGTTCTCTTTCCGTGCACGAGAAATCCTGGTGGACAGACGTACGGTGCTAGCGATTTTAGAGCATGGGGACGAAAGAACGAAGAGGCACCGGCGCAATACCTAACAAGTGCTACCATTTACGGGCTAGTGTAGATATAACCTGAGAAACTCCCGTCCCTCTTTCTTGGAGGTTTCTCGATGCGTGCGACTCTCCTGTTGGCGGCAGCTTTACTTCTTATCGGCACGATCGTCCAGGCGCAAGACTACCCGGTCACCAAAAGCCCTAATGAGCGGTATCCCGAACGAATTCCCGATTGGTTATGGACTGATCCGGAGCTGTCGGGCTACATCAGCCCCGAGTTTCGCAAGAAAATTCAGAATCGCATCAAGGCGGCTGACGCCATGGCAGACGGCGACGAAAAGGACGATCGCGTCATCGAGATCGCCAATGAATTGGCCAAGCGCTTCTCGCGCGCCGATCTGACCAGAGATCAGGAAGTCTATGCCAACAAGGTAGAAGGAACCCAGCTTTGCCTGCGCATCGATCCCTGGTTTAGCGGCGAGCAGCAGGCGACCATTCGCAAAGCCGCACAACTCTTTATGGAAGTGGGGACCGATCCGGCGGTGATCCAAGAAGCCTTCGAGCATTCGATCAATGAACCCCGACCCTTTCCTGCGAAATACGAACTCGACAACAAGGGCGAGCCCAAAGTCGATGAATTCGGCCACAAAATCATTAGCGACGCTTATCAGAACGTCTTGAGCATGTACACGCGCCCCGCTAACGTGGAGACGTTCCGCAAACAACTGAAGCGGGCGCTAGGAAACGACGGCGATGAGCCGGGCCTGCTCATGATTACTTACTACACGGGCGACAACTGGTGGGGAGCGGGTTATATCGGCGGTTATCAAATACCGCACTTACGTCTGATGCGCCAAGCGCCGGATCAAGGCGTACTTTCCATTCGCTTTCACGGCGAAAGGCTACGCGCGCCAGAACCGCACCACGACGACGCCGCCTTCTGGGCTGGCAAGATTGCCCACGAGATCTCTCACAATCTCAACTACTGGCATCCAGTCTTTGCTAATCCGGCAGAACGCGATCGCCACAGCGCTGGCAAAGAAAAGAACTTCATCCATGCGTACGAACTAGCCGTGATCGCGGCCGCCGGACGCAAGCTGACGAAGGTCACCGCGGAATGACCTGGCATCACTCTGATTTCCACTCCAGCATCAGCGCCAGCAGTGCCTGGCGCAACTCCTGGCGAATGGCCAGTTCCTCCGCGCGCATACGGGGCAGCGTTTGTTCTTCAAGTTCCAGAATGCTCTGCTCCGCTTCGCCGAGTTCGACGCGCCAACGGGCGGTTTGCTCGTCTTGGCCGCCGGTCGCAATGTTCTTGCGCAGGCGGTCCTGCCGCTGATTGAGTCGCTCGACGCGCTGCGCCAGTTCGGCTGTTTCTGCCGCCTTGGCGTTGAGGCGGCCTTCGATTTCGAGCGCCGCCTGCAAGGCAGGTTCCTCAGCCAGCGGACCATTTTTGGCGATGATGTTATCGACCAGCCAGGCGGTGCGCAACTGCTCGCCCCGTCCCGCGTCTTCGACCAGCATCACACGTTCGCTTTCGACCTTCGTCTCGGTAACTTCGACATCCAACCGCTGACGCGCCGCCACCGTAACGCGCAGACGCACGCCGGAGGAGAGTTTGGAATCGATCGGACAAGGCGACTCGCCGGTGGCGCTTTTCGATACCGCTGCAATCTTTGGCGAGCCTTGCAAGCGCGTGGTATGGTCGATCACCACCGTGAACGGCTCGTCGCGCAAGTTCTCGATCCGATAACTGGTGCGCGCTGTCGCCTGTTTGCGCAACACACAGGCACCGTCCGAAATTTTGATGCCCACGAGCGTGCTGGAGAACTGGGCGAGATCGTACTGAAAACGCACGCCTGTCTCCAGCGCATGCACCAGCAGCGCATCGCCGCCAGGGCTTGTGGCCGGTAAGACGCAGCTTCCCAGAAAGGTATCGGCGGCGAAGATCGCGCAGACACCGCGGCCCAGACTATGTGGCGTCGTATTGGTGAACTCAATGGCGCGGAAGGCGCGCGACGATCGCTCAGTGGCCTTGTAGTAAAGCACGCTGCGCGACTGCTCCAGCGCGACCTGAAAGATCGGCACCAGCGCCGAACGATGTGCGCCGATGCTCACCGGAGTTTGCGAGTGAAAGACGGCGAAGTCGCCGACCTCGCGGATATCAGCCGATTCCACTGCAGCCGCGGCTTGCGGTACTTGCATAGAATTCTTGATATCGGCCGTGGACATAGAGAAGTGCCTGCCTTTGCCCTTACCTCGCATTGGCGCTGCTTGATTGGTAGACGCAGCTGCGGCGCCGCCAGCCGACATCACGACCATCTCGGGCATCGCCTCTTCGACTTCCTGCGCTCTCAGCGCCCGCGCCTTCACCAGATCGACATGGTCGCGTCCAGGCAGCTTGGTAATCGCCAGGTCGGTCGAGAACGTGATCGGCTCGCCGGTCACTACCGAGATGAGGACGTCGTTCCAATCTTCGTCGGTGTGGTTGTCGACCACCGCAAAGCCTTGAAACTCGTAGTGGCCGGCTTCCTGCTCGCGTAGACGATAGGAGACCTTCCAGGCGGCGGCGGGCACCGTGTACTGCACAATCGCCTGGGCCGAGGTCTCTGCAGTCGCCAAGGTCAATTCAAGGACCGTGCTGTCGGGTTTGAGCTGACGAAACTGCCGCTGCAGCGCCTTAGACAGTTCGTCGTTCACCGTCTCATCCAGAAATTGCAAGCGCACAATCTCGCGTAAGGCAATGCGCGTCAGGCCGTCGTCCACCAGCACGACGAGCGACGGACTGTTCACGATCCTTTCGTGCTGCCATTCTTGATCCCGATGCAATCCCAGCAACGTCCCGGCGACCGTGTCCCCGGCGCGCTTGACCAGCACCTTGGCCCCGACGAACTTTACCGCCAGGTCTTCGAGCGCGTTGCCGGGGTCGAGTTCCAGTTTGCCAGCGATTTCGTTCTGCGGCGCATACGTCGGCGGCGAGACCAGCGTCACCGGACCAAAGATATTCAGCGAACCGAGCACATCGCCGAGATGATCGCGATTGACCGAGAGCGTGATTTTCGTCGGCTCGCCGCTAGGAATCGCAAAGCCACGCTGCAAGTCGGCGATGCCGCTGGAATAGATCGTGATGTGATTATGCATGTTTGCTAAGAGCGGGCCCGATGCTGGTTGGTTCGGTTTGATTTTGAGCACATTAGAATGTGCGCCGCAGGCGACGACAACTCGCCCGCTCCAAGCGCTCGACCACTACAATTCTGGTGCTGACTGCCGAAGCTGCGCGACGCCGCGAACGTACGCCGCTGGTTCGTTGTCTTTGACCATCGCGAGCACTCACGATGACCTTTCCTCACGATCAACACTGGATCATTCCGACCGGCACGCAGGTGGTGGTGCAGGTCGAGGTGCGCGAGGTGGGCGGCAAAGTGGTGCATCCGGCTGGAGCGGTCGGCGTCGTGGTGCAATCGCCTGGCGATGCCACGCATGCCTATCGCGTGCGCTTTCCCGATGGTTATGAAACCATGCTGAAGCGCGCGGAACTGGTGTTGCTCCAGCAGTACAAAGCCGGCGTCATCGGCCAAGGCGACAGCGCTGATCTCTATCAGTACGTGATCTATCGCTGCGTGGTCGGCTCGCGTGCGTTTGGGCTCGATCACGCAGCCAGCGACACCGATCGCCGCGGCATTTACCTGCCGCCTGCAGATCGGCACTGGTCGCTCTATGGCGTGCCGGAACAACTCGAAAACGAAGCGACGCAGGAAGCCTATTGGGAGCTGCAAAAGTTCCTGGTCATGGCGCTCAAGGCGAACCCCAACGTCTTGGAATGCCTGTGGAGTCCGCTGGTGGAAACGCAAACGCCGCTGGCCGAGGAACTGCTGGCGATGCGCGAGGTGTTTCTTTCGCAGCTGGTTTACCAGACGTTCAACGGCTATGTCATGTCGCAGTTCAAAAAGCTGAACGCCGACTTGCGCTTGCACGGCGCGCCGAAGTGGAAGCACGTGATGCACCTGCTGCGATTGCTACACAGCGGTATTACGGTGCTTTCCGAAGGTTATGTGCCGGTGCGCGTCGAGCAGCAGCGCGAGCAGCTGTTGGCAATTCGCCGCGGCGAGATCGCGTGGAGCGAAGTCGAAGCCTGGCGGCAAGCGCTGCATCAGCAGTTCGACGCCGCGTTTCGCAGCACGAAACTGCCGCCGCGTCCCGATTACGAACGTGTGAATCAATTCCTGCTGAAAGCACGGCGCGCGGCATTGGACAGCTAACCAACGTTTTAGTGATGAGCGAATATGAACGATCCTCGCTTGCAAAGAATTGTCGCCGCACAGCCGTATCCGCTGGTGTTCGCCACCATCAGCGGCGCGCATTTGTACGGCTTTCCATCGCCGGACTCCGACTATGACCTGCGCGGCGTGCATGTGCTGCCGGCGCATGAAGTCGTGGGCCTGCGCCCGCTGGACGAAACGCTGGAGACTTCACGCATCGTCGAGGGGCTGGAACTCGACCTGGTGACACACGACATCAGGAAGTTCTGCTTGCTGCTACTGCGTAAGAATGGCTATGTGCTGGAGCAGTTGCTCTCGCCGCTGGTCGTGCATACCACGCCAGAGCATACTGCGCTGCGCGAGCTTGCGCCGCGGCTGTTCACGCGTTATCACGCCTATCACTATCTGGGTTTTGCCGCGACGCAGTGGAAACTGTTCGACAAAGAGCGGCCACGCCGCGTCAAGCCGCTGCTATACGTTTATCGCGTGCTGTTGACCGGTTTGCATCTGCTGCGCGCCGGCGAGCTAGAGGCGAATCTGCTCGCGCTCAACGACGTCTACCGGCTGCCGTACATTCCCGACCTGGTCGAGCGCAAGCTGGCCGGTCCCGAGCAAAGCGTGCTGCCCGACGCCGATCTCGACCTCTTCCCGCGCGAGTACGAACGCCTGCGTGCAGAACTGCAAAGCGCCATCGCCACCTCTCGCTTGCCCGAGCGCCCCTCCGCCGAAGCCGAGTTGCATGAGTTGCTAGTACGTGTGCGACTGGGGAGTTAGTGGCACTTGCGTCTTAAGAGTGCGTCATGCCTTGCCGCGCATGACTGCCGACAACTTCTTCTGAGCAGGCGTCAGCTTGACCGGTTCGTTAAGGGCATTCCAAAACGCGAGTTGCTCGTCCGGGGTCATGGCAGTGATCTGTTGTCGCGCAGCGAGCACTTCCCGCTTGGCATGCTCGACTGTCACTATGCGAACGTAGTCGCTGACGCTGATGCGTCGCAGTGCCGCCGCCTGGGTTAGGTACGACTTGCTCTCGTCGTCCAATCGCACCAGTAGGTTTTTAGTGAACATAGACCTATCTTCTCAATTCAGCGCGTCGCGTTGCGAAATAGAGTCTAATGCAATAGGCCAACTCACGGCCCGCTTGCTGCGATTCTTGTCGGGCTAGTTGTTCGAGCGGGCTTGGCTTCTCGAGCGCGCGGTCAATCGTTGGACAGCTTCCCGCCACTCTGGCGAGTCCAACGCGGCGCGCATGGCTTTGGGCAACGAAATGTTGCGGCCGTAGGTATAACCGCCATCGCGCGATTCTTTCAGGTAGTCATGCCACGCCTGCAGATCGTAGCCAAAGTCTTGACCGGTTATCGATACTAGCTGGTCATGCCCCGCACTCACCCTCGCTGCGAAATCCGCCGGCGCGCGACTCTGCGGCGGCAGCACCTGGCCGCACATGAGAGCAACGGCGATTTGCGCTGGAGTCTTTCGCATATTCGGTTTTAAGGATTTTCTCGCCCTTTCGCCCTATGCCAGCAGCTTCTTCACCACTTCGCCGTGGACGTCGGTCAGGCGGAAGTCGCGGCCCTGGAAGCGATAGGTGAGGCGCTGGTGATCGACGCCGAGCAGGTGCAGCATGGTGGCGTGCAGATCGTGGACGTGCACGACGTCGGTGACGGCGTTGTAGCCCAGGTCGTCGGTCGCGCCATAGGTTTGCCCGCCGCGGATGCCGCCGCCGGCCAGCCAGCACGAAAAGCCCTTGATGTGATGGTCGCGGCCGTTGCCTTGGGCCATCGGCGTGCGGCCGAATTCGGTGGCGAACACCAGTAGCGTGTCCTTCAGCATGTCGCGCTGCTTGAGGTCTTTGATGAGCGCGGTGACGCCGCGATCGACCTCGCCGGCGCAGCCTTTGATCTGGTCTTTGACGCCGCCGTGGTGATCCCAGTCGCGGTGATACAGTTGAATGAAGCGGACGCCGCGCTCGGCCAGGCGGCGCGCCAGCAAGCAGTTCGCAGCGAAGGTGCCGTCGCCCCCCTTGGTGCCATACAGTTCCAGCGTGCTGGCGTTCTCTTTGGAGAAATCGACCAGTTCGGGCACGCTGGTCTGCATCTTGAAGGCCATCTCGTACTGCGCGATGCGCGTGGCGATCTCGGGATCGTCGACCGCTTCATCGCGCTGGCGATTGAGGGCGGCGACCGCTTCGACCACGTCTTGTTGCTGCGTGGCGCTGGTTCCCTTCGGGCGACCGACGTAATAGACGGGATCGCCTTGGCTGCGAAAATGCACGCCTTGGAACTCGCCAGGCAAGAAGCCGCTATGCCACTGCCGCGAGGCGATGGGCTGATTCTGACCGAAGCGACCACTGCTGGTGAGCACGACAAAGCCTGGCAAGTCCTGCGCTTCGCAGCCTAGGCCGTACCAGGTCCACGAACCCATCGCCGGGCGACCGCTGAGCGTAGTCCCGGCGTTCATAAACGTGTGGGCGGGATCGTGGTTGATCGCTTCGGTGCGCAGCGAGTTGACGATGCACAGTTCGTCGGCGACCTCCGGCAAGTGCGTAAAGATCTCGCTGATCTGCTGGCCCGACTGGCCGCACTTCTTAAAGGGATGTTGTGGGGCGAAGCAAGTGAGCTTTGCGCCTTGCAACTGTGCGATCGGTTGGCCTTTGGTGAACGACTCGGGCATCGCCTGGCCGCTCATCTCGGCGAGCTTCGGCTTGTAGTCGAAGGTCTCCAAGTGCGACATGCCGCCGGCCATCGTCATGAAGATCACGCGCTTCGCCTTAGGCGCCACGTGCAACTGCTTGAGCACACCGCGACTGGCGAGCGGATCGTTCGTGGCCGCCGACGCCAACTGCGGAAAGCCATAGAAGGCGTGCGCGAGCGCCGCGGCGCCGACGCCGGTCGCGGCCTGACCGAGAAACATGCGACGCGTCTGAGGCGTACCGGGCAGTTGGTAAGCAGACATAAGCGATCACCTCAGCGGATGCTTCTTGTAACCAGGAAAGGCAAAGGCGGGAGTTCACCACGGAGACACGGAGAGGACAGGAAATAAGAAAGGGAGAAGGAAGGAGCCGCGGATGACACCGATGCACGCGGATGAAGAGGGAAGGTAATTCTCTTTGCCTTCTCATTTCTTATCTGCGTCCATTCGCGTTCATCTGCGGTTCCTGCTTTTCTCTTCTCTTCTTCTATCTTTTGTCTTCTCCGTGCCTCCGTGTCTCCGTGGTGAACTTCTTTCTTCCTATCGTTTGACTAACTACGTGTAACCACTTCGTGCAAGTTCAAAATCGCCCTGGCGATGGAGGTCCAGGCGGCCAGCTGGGCGGCATCAAGGCCGGCAGGGACCGGGCTGTCGCCGTTGGCCAGCACCTCGGCGGCGCGGGCGGAATCGGCCGAAAACTCGGCCAGATGCTTGTCATACAACTTGGTCAGGATCTGCACTTCGGTCGCCGTCGCCGGGCGACCTACCGCCTCGCGAAAGGCAAAGTCGATTCGCGCGGCGGTCGCGGTATCGGGCTGTTGCAGGATGCGAGTAGCGAACGCCTTGGCGGCCTCGACATAGGTCGGATCGTTGAGCAGCGCGAGCGCTTGCAGCGGCGTGTTGGAACGCGGCCGCTCGTTGGTGCATTCCTCGCGGCTCGGCACGTCGAACGCCAGCAAGCTGGGATTGAGGAACGAACGCTGCCAATAGGTATAGAGGCCGCGGCGGTAAAGGTTCTCGCCTTGGTCGTGTTGATAGGTGCGCGCCGGGAAGTTCAGAAACTGCCAATAGCCGTCGGGCTGGTACGGCTTGACGCTTGGCCCGCCCAGCTTGCGCGACAGCAGCCCGCTGATCGCCAAGGCGTTGTCGCGAACCAACTCGCCATCGATGCGATAACGATCCTGACGCGTCAGCCAATCGTTGGCGGGATCTCGCTCGCGCAGTGCGGCATTGGCGACCGACGTTTGCTGATAAGTGCGCGACATGGCCATCAGCTTCAGCAAGTGCCGCACGTCCCAGCCGCTGGTGCGAAACTCCAGCGCCAACCAATCGAGCAATTGCGGATGCGAAGGGAAGCTCCCTTGGCTGCCGTAATCTTCCATGTTGCGCGCCAGGCCATGACCATACATCAGCTTCCACAAGCGATTGACAAAGACGCGGGCGACGATGGGATTGTTGTCGCTGACCATCCAGTTCGCGAGATCAAGCCGCGTCGCGCGCTGCTCGCCGGTATCTAATTGACCGAGGAAGGCAGGAATCGCCGGCTGCACGACTTCGCCGCTATCGTCGAGCCAATTGCCGCGCGGGAGCACGCGGACCATCCGCGGACTGCCCGACTGCGAGACGAGCGTCCGCGCGCTGTCGAGGATCGCTTGCTGCTGCTGTTCGGCCTTGGCGATCTCTTGCCGTAGCGGCGCGGTTTCGCTGGCGATGCTGCGGAAATGCGTGCGAATCGTGGCGAGTTGTTCCGGCGTGCGCTCTTGGCTTTCGAGTGCTGCGGCCACAGCCACCGGCAGATCGTCGGGCGTGGTGAGCGTCGGCTTCTCGATGCTGGTGAGCGACAAACGCAGGCGACCGATGTTATGCCGGGCGTGCTGCGAATCGTGCGCGAGCCGCACCACAAGTTGCGCATCGGCGACATCGCGCAGCGGTTCGGCGAACGTGAACGCGGCGACATGGTTCGCTGGTTGCTGATGCCCGGCGACCGCCCAGCCGGTCTTGGCGTTGCCATCGATGGCATGCGCGATCGGGTACGTGTTTTGCGAGAAATTGGCAACGGCGGCGGCGATTTTGACCGGTTTTTCGGTCGCATCGTTGCCACGGATCACCGCCACCTTCACTTCCGTCAGCACGAAGTTGCCGTTGGCGCGCGAGAGTCCCTTGTTCGCCAGCGAATCATGCAGCAGCGTCTCGAGCCGCAGTCCCGTCACCTTGTCACCCGTGATGGGCAGCGTCAGCGTGTAAGTATCGTTCGCGGGATTCTTGCCGCTCGCCAGGATCGAGAGATCGTCTTGCAACGTCAAGGTTTGTTGCTGGGCCGATTCGATCTTGGTCGGCTTGGCGACTTGCCACGCGGTTTTGGATTTCGCGAGTTGGTCGCGTGCGGTGCCTTCCCAGCGGGCTTGCGCGGCGTCGAGTTCGGCCTGCGGCGAATTGAGTCGTTCGCGCAGGGCGGCGACTTGCGCAGCGAAGGCATCGAGCTGCTGTTGCTGCGCGGTGGTCGGCACGCTGACTTGATCTTGCCGCCCGACCGCTTTCTCTTGCACGTCGGCAAAGAACGCCCCGAAGGCATAGAAGTCTTTGGCCTTGTACGGGTCGAACTTGTGATCGTGACATTCAGCGCAGCCGAGCGTCGCGCCGAGCCACACGTTCGACGCGTTGCGCACCCGATCACCCAGGTACTTGGCCGTGTACTCTTTCGCCTGGGCGCCTCCCTCTTCGGTCGTCATCAGCAGGCGGTTGTAGCCGCTGGCGATCTTTTGATCGTTGGTGGCATTGGGCAGCAGGTCGCCAGCGAGTTGCTCGACGGTGAACTGATCGAAGCGCTGATTGCGATTGAAGGCTGCGATGACCCAGTCGCGAAACGGCGACAAGTCGCGATGGTTGTCGCTGTGATAGCCGCCGGTGTCGGCAAAGCGAACCAGGTCGAGCCAGAACATGGCCATCCGCTCGCCATAGTGGGGCGAGCGAAGCAAGCGATCGACCAGCTTCTCGTAAGCATCGGGCGACTTGTCAGCGACGAACGCTTCCACATCAACAGACGAAGGTGGCAGACCCGTCAAGTCGAGCGACAAGCGACGAATCAGCGTCCGCTTGTCGGCATCGTCGGCCGGATGCAGGCCGCGCTCAAGCTGCGCTGCCAGGACGAACTGGTCGATCGGATTGCGCGACCACTTGCTCCAATCGCCAGCCGCGATCGCAGGCGGCGCATGTTGTGCCGGCGCTACATAAGACCAATGCGCGTCGTACACCGCGCCGTCATTGATCCAGCGCTTGAGCAGCGCGATTTCCTCCGGCGTCAGCAGCGGCTTCTTTGCAGCGGCCGGCGGCATCTGCTCTTCGGGATCGGTCGAAGTGACGCGCGCGATCAGCTCACTGGCATCGGCCTTGCCTGGCTGGATCGCACCATTCGCGAGCGCACCATCACGCAGATCGAGCCGCAACTCGCCTTGGCGTTCGGCTTCGTCGGGCCCGTGACAGGCAAAGCAC
>JAEZGD010000522.1 GCA_023417165.1 Planctomycetota bacterium | reverse complement strand
CCATTGCTCTTTCTCAGCGCGATTGACCACTTCGCAGCGCACGCGATACTTGTTGCCGGCGGTGACGAGCGGACTGACATACGCCACATGGCCTTCAAACTGGGCCTTGCGGCCATGCGCCAAATCGACTTCGATCAGCACCGGGCGTTGGATCAGTTCGGCCGGATTGTGATCGGCGGCGGCCAAGAGCCCTTCCACCTTCAGCGTGTCCATGCGAATCACGCGCAGCACCGGCTCGCCGGCGTTAACCCATTCGCCGCGCTGCTTGATGCGGGCGATGACTTCGCCATCCATCGGCGCAAGAATGCGGCGGCGCTCGATGGTGGCGTCGGCCGCTTTGACCGCCGCTTCATGCACTTCGGCCGCCATCTTGGCAACGCTCAGATCGAGCTTGGTCTTGTCGATCTGCAGTTCGGCGCGACGCTTGGTAAGCCGCAGCTTGCGCACTTCGGTCGCGGGCACCAGGCCTGGCGTTTTCGCGTTGATCGTTTCGCTGGAAGCCACATCCGCAGCCGCCACGTCCAGCGACGCTTCTGCAAATCGCACTTCAATGTCGTCCGACGCTTTGGCGAGCGCCGCTTCGCGCTCGACTTCCGCGGCGTAACGTTCCAGCTTCGCCTGGCGATCGTCGATCTGGGCGACGACGTCGTCTTTCTTGACGAGCGTGCCTTCCGCCGCGTTCATCGCCACCAGCAGTCCCGCCTCTTGGGCCGGCACTTCAATATCATCGATCACCGACACCAGAGCGTGGGTAATCATGGCCACACGCTGCGGCGTTTGCGGACGAAGTTGCGTCTGCGGTCGCGCCGTCGGCCCCGCAGGTCCTGTGACAGCGAGCGCGGTCATGAGCAGCAGGGCGGAAGCAGTCATAGAACGAGAATCCTATTGGAGGTGGAATCCAGAGGGAGCATGAAGTTCCAAGTACCAAGGTCCAAGTTCCAAGACGGCGAACTTCGTAATCTGTATTTGCTTTCCTTGGCACTTGGAACTTGGGGCTTGGCACTTCTGCCCTCTCATAGCCACAGCAGCCATTGCTTCTGCACGGCTTCGATGACGTCTTGAAACAGGACGTAGCCGAGCGAGCGTTGGCCGCAGTGCAGTTCGGCGGTGACGGTGGTTTCGCTGTGCAGTTCCGGCAGCGTGGTTTTGTCGATGGCGACGCGGACCAGGATCATGTTGCCTTCTTCGCCGCGCGCTTCGGCGCGACGTTCGATCTCGGTCACCTGGCCGGAGAACTTCTGACCGGGATGCGTGCTGAGTTGGAAGCTGACTGGCAGCGGCTGGCCGCTGGTTTGGGCGGCTTCCCAGGCGTCGAGCGCGTGGCCGAGACGCTTCTCCGGCAGTTGCAGTTCCAGTTCCCACGCGCCGTCGGGATCGACCAGCGTCAGCAGCACTTGCCCGCGCTGCACCGGCCGGCCGAGCAGCAGGTCACGCAGTTTCCAGGTCACGACTTGCCCGGCGCGATCGCTGCGGACGACCAACTGTTGTTGCTTGTGGGCATAGAGTTCTAGCTGGCGCTGCGTGCTCTCGAGGGCTTGCTTCAGTTCCAGCAATTGCCCGGCGATGCGGTTTTGTTCTTCGATGCTGAGCTGCGATTCGTGCAGCAGGGCCCGCTGTGCGGTGCTGAGCTGTTCTTCCAGCGTCGTTTGCTTGCCGAGGAGCGTGGCGATTTCGACTTCCAGATCCGTGTTGCGCAGGGTCGCGAGCACCTGGCCAGCCTGGACGAAATCGGCATGGCGGATCGGTACGTCCACGACGACACCATCGGTGGCAGCGAAGATGTCACGACGCTCGGCTGGTTGCAGCTTGCCGCGCGCGGTCAATTCGAAATCGTAAGGCGTAATCACCAGCGCCGCGATCACGGCGCTGATGATGCCAAGCGCGAGGAGCGCTTTAGGGATCTTTGTCACCCACGAGACTTTGCCGAGCGCCTTCCAGAGCGGCAAGAGGAACAGCGATTGATGCTCTTGCGCGTTGTGCAGGGCGCTCGCGCCATGTTCGGCAATGGCGCGAATCCGCTCGCGGGCGGGATCGGTCCAGGTGCTGGTTTCCCAGCGTTCGACCACTAGCGCGCCGAGCGGTGCAGGGCGGCGATTGTTGCCATCGGCCGGCAGACGCAGCGGCACCACGCTGACGGCGCGAGCCTGCGAAATGTCGACGAAGTTATGCAGCGCGTCGTCGATTTGCGGCGGCAGGCCGGCGCTATCGCCTGCGAAGTACACGGGCTCGCCGGCTTTCAAGACGACGCGTGCGAGGTTCTCCATCAAGCGCACTTCGGCCGCGCGGCGATCGATCGAATCGAGCCCGCTGACCGTGACGACTTTCGCTTTGGAGCCGCTGCCCAGGAGGACGGTGACGCGATCGCAACCGCTCAGACGTCGCCCTTCGTTGGCGAGCGTGTACGACGTTTGCTGCACGTCGAGCTGGCGATGAATCGCGCTGAGGAACGCTTCGAACTGTTCCCACAGCGTTTGTTGATCGTGATAGTGCTTGAGGCGGCGATTCTTGAGGTAGTCGCTGCCGAGCGCACACATCTGTAGCAGGAACCGCAGGTAGCCGCGCTGCGTCGTCGGACCACCGCCGGGGCGTTGAAAAATCTCGACCAGCGCCAGCGTTTGTTGCTCGACCGCGAGCGGCGCGACAACCAACAGCAGGTCGGTGGGATTGCCAGCTTCCTGCGCGTGCTGCGCGCCGGCATGCGGTGGCACCAACTGCGGCTGGCCTTGCGTTTCCCAAATCTTGGTCAGCAGCAACGCATGCCGGGCGGCGGCGGCTGGATCTTTCTCGAGCCCCGTTTCCGGCAAGTTGACTTGATACGCGCGGGTCAGTTCGCCATCGGTGTTCTTCGTCCAGATCGCACCGCCAACGGCGGCCAAAGCGGCGACGATCCGCGGCAGAAAGCCGGCATAGAACTCGGCCAGATTCACATCGCTGGCGACCAGCGCTTCGATCTCGCTGATCAGGGCGCGGATTTGCTGCTTGGTGTCGTTGACGAGCTGCGCATCGGCGGCCGGTTCGACGCTGTTGCCAACGACGAACGACGCTGAGTTCTCGGTCGAGAAACCTGTTGGCAAGGCCGTGCGCGTCATGCCAAATCCTGAGACGAGGTCCGAACCGCTAGCGATGCCAGCACGCGAAGCGCGCCAGCCGCTGCGTTAGATTTCGTCTCGACGCGCGGTAAAGTTGACTTAATCGTCAAAGTTTATCGCGGTGGTGGCTTAGGTGAGTGGGAGGGAGCCGCTGGAGTGGAGGGGAGATGTCACGCCAAGCCGTGAAGGCGCGAAGAAAGAGAAAGACAGGGAGGAAGAGGAAAAGAGAGAGCAAGGCAAGAAGCGGAAGGTATTGAATGGATTATTGATCCGGGGATCCGTGTCATCCGCGGCTAGCTGGCTTCCCGCTTCCGGCGTGTGAAGGCGAAGACGACGAGGCCGACGAGCAACACGGTGATCATCGAGCCGGCGCTGAAGTAGAACGCCTCGTCGCGCTTCTGCATGCTCAGCCAGGCGATGCCTTTGTAGATCATCAGCGCGCTGGCCAGGAAGAAGATGGCGGGCTCCAGCGGAAATAGCGGCAGGCGGAAAGGGCGGGGCGTCGCGCGATCGGTCAAACGCAGCACGACCACCGCGACGCTGACCAGCAGCAAGAAGCTCCAGAACAGCGGCACCGTGAAGAAGACCAGTTGCTCGAACGCGTTGGGATACAGCCCAAAGATGCCGAGCAACAAGATCGCCACGCCTGTCTGCAAGCCGAGCGCTCGCACCGGCGTACCCAGCCGCACGTTCCAATGACCGAGCCACGCGAACGCAGGCTGCTCGCGTCCCAACGCGTAATAGATCCGCGCGCCAGTGAACAGCATGCCATTGATCGCGCCTAAGCAAGAAATGCAGACGAGGCCGCTGATGATCTGCGCTCCTTGCGGGCCGATCGCGCGCTGCATGAGCGTCGCCGCGACGGCGCTGCCACTGGCAACGCCTTCAAAACCAAGCACGCGCAGCAGCGCGATGTTGAACAGCAGGTACGTCAGCACGACGATGCCGGTTCCCAGCATTAGCCCGCGTAGCACGTTGCGCTGCGGTTGATGGACTTCGGCGGCGACCGCGGCTGTTTCGTTCCAGCCGCCAAAAGCGAACATCACAAAGACGAGCGCCATCAGCCAATCGTTACTGCGCGGTGCAGCTTCGGCCACGGCTTCCGGCGGACTCGCCAGCGGCAACATGCCGACGGCGAAGATCGCCAACAGGCCGAGGACTTTGGCGGCGGTGAGGATGTTTTGCAAACCTTTGCCCGTGCGGACGCCGAGCAGGTTCATGCCGCCTAGGAAGAGCACGCTGCCGCCAGCGACGCCCAGTTGCAGTTGCGTGAGGTTCTTACCGTCGCTCGCCAGGCCAGGAATCAAATGCCCGGCGTATTCGGCGAAGATGAACGCCATCAGCGCGATGTTGCCGGGGCGAACGATCCAGAACTCGGCCCACACATAGAGGAAGCCGGCCAGTCGACCGAAGGCTTTGTTCAGATAAACGTACGTCCCGCCTTGCAGCGGATAGGCGGATGCCAGTTCGACATAGCAGAGCGCTCCGATCAGCGCGATGACGCCGCCGGCCAGCCAGACGAGCAGCAAGTTGCCGGGCCCGCTCACCTGGTTAGCGATATTGGGCGGCGAACGATAGATGCCAGCGCCGATGATGATGCCGGCGGTGATGGCTGCCAGATCCCACACGCCAAGCTGCGGAGTGAGTTGCGGTTCGGATTGAGTTTTGCTTGCCGGCATGGCGACGTTATAGCAGTTGCCAGTGGTGAGTGGGCAGTGGGCAGCAAACAGTGGCGAGTGGCGAGGACTGGCGACGCAGGCGCTGGCGGTTCACAATGCGGTTTTGGTTCTGTACTAATCACTGCTCACTTATCACTAACCACTACTCATGCTTCCCGACGATCTTTGTCCTCGTCCTGTGCCGCAGCCTGCTTCGCGGACAAAGCCGCATGCGCCGCCGATTTACCTGTCGTCGGTGTATGCCTGTGCGTCGACCGACGAGGCCGATGCCATCTTGGGGGGCCAGCAATCTGGCTATGTTTATCAGCGCGATGGGCATCCGAACGCCGATATGCTGGCGGAAAAGTGTCGCCAGTTGCACGGCGCCGAGCGGGCCGCGATTGCCGCCACCGGCATGGGAGCGCTGGCCGTGGCGATTCTGGCGCAGCTTGCGCCGGGCGATCATGTGGTGCTGAGCAAGTTTCTCTACGGCAAGACCACGCAGCTACTGGTCAGCGAAGCGGCTCGCCTAGGCGTGACGAGCACGATCGTTGATACGTGTGACCTGGCGGCGGTCGAAGCAGCGCTGCAGACGCCGACGAAGCTGCTGGTCGTCGAAACGATCGCCAACCCACTGCTGCAAGTGGCCGACATCGCCGGGCTGGCCGAACTGACCGCACGCCATCAGGCGAAGCTGCTCGTCGACAATACGTTCGCCACGCCGTGTCTCTGTCGGCCGCTAGAACTTGGTGCGGACTTCGTGTGGGAAAGCCTGACCAAGATGATGAACGGACACAGCGACGTCGTGCTCGGACTGTTATGTGGGCGAGAACGCGACTGGCAGCGCGTGCCGCTGGTGCTGTCGGCTTGGGGGCTGGCCGCTCCGCCATTCGAAGCCTGGCTGGCGCTGCGCGGGCTGGCGACGTTGTCGCTGCGCAACGAGCGTGCGTGTAGCAACGCGCTGGCGGCGGCGCGATTCTTGGCCGAGCAACCGAGCGTAGCTGAAGTCTTTTATCCCGGTTTAGAGACGCATCCGCAGCACGCACTGGCGAAGCAGCAGTTTGGCGAGCGGTTCGGCGCGATGCTCAGCTTTCGACTGCGCGGCGGTCGCCAGACGGCCGATGCGTTCATTCGCAGCAGCGAAATCGCCTTTTGTCCGTCGCTGGGCGAAGTGGCGACCACGCTCAGCCATCCCGAATCGACCAGCCATCGCGGCCTGACGCCTGACGCCAGGGCGGCACTCGGAATCGACGGCGGTACGATTCGCCTGTCGGTCGGCTGCGAATCGCCAGAGTTCGTCATCGAAGCGCTGCGCAGCGGTTTGCAAAGCGCGAGTCGCTAAAGATTCCGCTATCGTGCTCGGCGAGTTAGCCACCAGGCTCCCGCCGCCAACAGCGCGGTGCTGAAAATCGTGAGAGGACCATAGACCAAGAGGTCAACGAGATGAACTTCCTCCTGAAATAGTAGGAAGACACAGAGCATCGCCGTCAAGGCTACTCCGCCAGCGCCAATAGCGATCCATCCGGCCACAAGCGATTCGGAGAATATTCGCAAGACGATGGAAAAGGCAGCGCTGGCACCCAGAAAGAGCGACAGCGGAATATTGATCCCCGCCCAGTGCTGTCCGTAAGACGTCAACATCGCGGCGGCACCAAACAGGCTTTCTAAAATCGCATCCAGCACACCTGTCGCTAGGAAGACAGCCGCGAACATCAGACCCGCTCCCAGCGGCATCGCCAAGGCAGCCGCGAAGTAGCGCCACCCGCGCCCGAGCGCGGTGGTCTGCGGCGCTGGCGGCTCGACCGTTTCCGGCGATCGATACGGGTTTTCTTCGGGGCGCATGTCCAATTCCTAGTCAGTCACTGCTAGAGAATGACGAGTTTTTGGCCGATTACGCTTATTTCGCACATCTTTGACTCCGCCCGCGCTTACGGTATATTGTCCAGATTCCCCAGCCGGGAACGTCTTCGCCATTACTTAACAGGAATCGCATGGCCAAAGAAGAAGCCGCGTTTGAAGTCACCGGAACGGTGATGCAAGCCCTCGCAAACACGCGTTTTCGCGTGCAATTGGATACCGGTGACGAAATCCTCGCGCACGTCGCGGGCCGGATGCGCAAGAACTTCATCCGCATTGTGCCGGGTGATAAGGTGCGTGTCGAACTTTCTCCCTATGATCTGACCAAGGGCCGGATCGTGTTC
>JAEZGD010000503.1 GCA_023417165.1 Planctomycetota bacterium | reverse complement strand
AATTGCCCCCGCGGAGTGGACACGTTTTCATGCCGAGCATTAGTCAGCCCCTCTGGCGCGCAGTTCGCCGGGCAGGTGGGCTCGAAGCGGCTCTGCGACGGGCGATCGACGTGCTTCGCAATGAAGGTGCCGGCGGCCTGCTGCGCCGATTTCGGCGCTCCTTGCGGCAAGAAGCGCGCTACGAGGATTGGATCAAGCGTTTCGACGACAAGACAGACGGTGATCACACCATGTTTGACAGTCGGCTGCTTGAGCTCAAGGAACGTCCGCTCTTTTCCATCGTTATGCCAGTATTCGAAACCCCTGCCCCTCTATTCGAGGCGGCCATTGCGTCGGTGCGAGGTCAAATTTATACGCACTGGGAACTCTGCGTTTGCGACGACGGGTCAACCGGAAGCTATATCTCGGACCGGCTGGAAAAGCTGAGCAAGGAGGAGCCGCGCATAAAATGGATCCGACTTGTCGAAAACCAGAACATCTCCGCTGCATCGAATGCGGCTCTTGCTCTGGCTACAGGGGATTGGATCGTTTCGCTCGACCATGACGATCTACTGCGACCACATGCGTTGCTTGAGGTAGCGCTGGCGGCCGATACACAGCCGGATGCCCGCTTCATCTACTCGGACGAGGATAAGATCGACACCGCCGGAACAAAGCGCTTTGATCCTCACTTCAAACCTGATTGGTCACCTGATCTCCTGTGTTCGTTCAACTACGTCAATCATCTCGCGGCCGTACGAACCGAGGACATCCGCAAAGTTGGCGGCTGGGCGCTCGGTATGGAAGGCGCCCAGGACCACGACCTCTTTTTGAAGGTAACCGAGACGCTAAATCGGCGTCAGATCGTACATATTCCGAAGATTCTGTATCACTGGCGGGTTGCGGAGAATTCGACGGCAGGAGGCGAGGCCGCCAAGCCCTATGCGGTCAAGGCAATGAAAAGCGCAATCTCTGACCATCTGCGGCGTACCGGGCACGATATCGACGTTGCACTTCTCGACGATGCGCCGGTCGCCAGGGTCCGGTATCGCCTGCCCGAGCAGGCCCCCTTGGTGACCATCATAATTCCCAACAAGAACATGCCTGCGCTCATCGACGCCTGCATCGATTCGATCCGAACGAAGACCCGTTATCCGAGTTACGAAATCCTGATCGTCGACAATGGGTCAACCGACAGCAGAACTCTCAAGCTTTACGATGATTTTCGCGAGGCGGGTATCGCAATCGTCGAGTATCCGGCCAAATTCAACTACTCGGCAATGAACAATCTAGGTATCCGCGAGGCCAAGGGCGAGGTCCTGATTTTCCTCAACAACGATACCACCGTCATCGGAGAAGACTGGCTGTCGGAACTCGTGACCCATGCGATCCGTCCAGCGGTGGGGTGCGTCGGCGCAAAACTCTATTACGAAGACGATACGATCCAGCATGCTGGCGTCTTCGTCGGCGTGTGCGGCATCGCCTGCCATCCATATCGTGGCTTCGCCAAGGGCGATTTTGGCTATTTCGGGCGGCTTCGCGTCACCCAGAACATGAGCGCCGTGACCGCCGCATGCCTCGCCGTCAAGCGTTCGATTGCGGTGGAGGTCGGTGGCTTCGATGAGACATCGCTGAAGGTGGCCCTCAACGATGTCGATTTCTGCCTAAAAGTGCACGCGGCTGGCTACTAAAATGTATGGACGCCTTTCGCGGAACTCTACCATTTCGAGAGCAAGTCTCGGGGCTACGAGATCGGCCCCGAGAAGCGCGCCCGGTTTCAGCGTGAGAGTGAGACGCTAGAGGCGCGTTGGGAGAGCTATGTCGCACATGACCCCTATTACTCCCCTCATCTCACGCGCACGAGCGAAGCGGTTACGATTCAGACGGAATAGTAGTCGGTACCTTCTAACGCGTCGTCTGATGCCGCCCTTCCAAGGATGCTCAGGCCCAATGCGACACTCAATGAACGCGAGGTTGGAACAACGATCTCGGTACGCAAACCGTCGCGCCAATTACCTCCGTCTCTCGGGGGCGTAGCCGGGTGAGGGCCTGTCATCGAGACCAATTTCTACGGCGGTTGCCGACAGTCAACACCTGTGCGATGCCGTTGGTCCGCTGTGACATCGGGACTGCCATGCTCGCTTTAACCACTGACGTCATCTCCGTCGATTTTGAGACGCAAAGCACCTGGCAGGAGTGGTTTGAAAAAAACCGCCACCTATCAACTGATGCTAGTTTGGAAGAGATACGTGCCTCTTGCCGATTGAACGGCGTCATAGAGCCGCTGACGGAACGCTTTTGTGCGCCCGCGCTCGTCGAATGGGACGCGTCGAACATGCGCGAATCCGGCTCCGCAGCTGGCTTGATCTCACGTCACCGTGCGACTCTTCAGGCCATCGCCGAATGCTTGCCGGGGATCAACAAGTACGAAACTAAGATCTATGGCGCCGAAGCTCTCACGGAATTTGCGCTCGCTCTACGCGCAATCTATCCGAAATTTATCGGCTCAGAATACGCCACCAATGAGCACGTTAGCCGGTGGCTCTACCCAATCCCGAGCGAAGCCCTTACCGCGCTGTCATTCGATAACGAGATTTTCGAACTGGTGACCACGAATGAGGTACTTGAACATGTGCCTTCGATTGACAACGCCTTGACCGAAATCAGA
>JAEZGD010000390.1 GCA_023417165.1 Planctomycetota bacterium | reverse complement strand
GGTCTGCTTTCGCAGCCTTCGCTGGGTATTGATCCCGATCGTGGTGGTGCAATGGTCGCTGATCGTGACGCGCGCCCTACTGACGCTGGCAGGCCTGAAGCTGAGCATGGTCAGTTCGATGCTGACGGCGATTGTGACCGTCGTCGGCATCGCCACCGTCGTGCATATCATCGTCCGCTTTCGCGAAGAGATGCGGCTACTGAATGGACAACCCACACCCAATGGCGAACCGCCGGCGCGATTGGCACTCGCGCGCGCTGGCGTGATTCTGCTCGCGCCGATCGTATGGTCGTGCCTGACCGATGCGGTCGGCTTCGGGTCGCTGCTATTTGCGCGCGTGGGTCCGGTGCAAGACTTTGGCTTGATGACGGCGCTCGGATCGATGCTGGTGCTGCCTGCGGTGATGCTGCTGGTGCCGGGGTTGGCGCTATGCGGCAATGTCGATGTGGTGCCGCAACGAGCGTGGGGCGAAGACAAGGTCGATCGCCTGTTGCATCAGTTCATTCATTGGGTCGAACATCATCCGCGCTGGCTGCAAGCGATCATCTTGCTGTCGTCGGTGCTGGCGATCACCGGCAGTTTCCTCACGCAGGTAGAAACGGACTTCACCAAGAACTTCCGCGCCAACAGCCCGGTGGTCGAGTCGTACGACTTCATCGAGACTCGGCTCGGCGGCGCAGGCGTTTGGGACTTGCTGGTGCCTGCGCCGCAAGAGTTGGACGACGAATACCTGCAGCGTGTCCGCCAGCTTGAAACCGAGTTGCGAGCGCTCGAGCTGCCCGATCCCGAGACGGGCGAGACGCGTCCCGCGCTCACGAAAGTGATTAGCCTGGCCGATGCCGACGAAGCGGCGAAGGGAAGCCGAATCCTGGCCGCCATGCCCTTTCACCTGCGCGATCGCGGCATGCAGGCGAGCATGCCCACCTTTGCGGCGGCGCTACGGAACACCAAACCGGCTGCTGATGGCGGCTATTACTTGCGCATCATGCTGCGCGCCCACGAACGCCAAGGCGCAGAGCAAAAGAAGTGGCTCATCAACGAAGTTCAGCGCCTGGCGACTGCGGCGTTTCCCGCGCAAGAGCAAACACCGGCGGCGCAAGTCACAGGCTTCTTTGTGCTGCTAACGAATCTGATCGATAGCCTGCTCGCCGATCAATGGCTGACCTTCGGGCTCGCCTCGGCGGGCATCTTTCTGATGCTGATCGTGGCCTTGCGCAGCTTGCGTCTTGCGCTCGTAGCGCTCGTCCCGAACGCACTGCCGATCTTCTTTGCACTCGGAGGCTTGGGCTGGCTGAGCGTACTAGGCTGGTCCGGTCTGAAGATGAATATGGGTTCGGCGATGATCGCCGCGGTTTCGATGGGCCTGTCGGTCGATAGTTCGATCCACTACATCCTGTCGTACAAGCGCGCCCGCCGCGGCGGAAACTCGATCATCGAAGCCTTGCACACAGCGCAAAGCGGCGTCGGCATGGCGATGGTCTTTTCGACGCTCGCACTGCTCGTCGGCTTCAGCGTACTGGCCACCAGCGAGTTCATTCCGACCGTCTACTTCGGCGTGCTCGTCAGCCTAGCCATGCTCGGCGGCATGTTTGGCAACCTGTTAGTGCTGCCGCTGCTGATTCGCATGGTGGAAGGGAAAGAGAATTAAGTTCCTCCCCTACTGCTGCAACGCATACAGCAGCACGTTCAGGCCAATCCTGGCGGCGTCCTGCTTGATGTAGCCTTTGCATTCCAGGGACGATTGATTCTCGAGCGCGCAGCTCAGATCGTAAGGCGAGAAAACCACGGCGATGCGGCCATCGAGTTCCAGCGCCTCCAGCAGCGGCTCGGTCTTGATCACATTGGCTTCTAGGCTTTCGCCGCCGCGATTCTGCGGATCGCGCAGTTCCACCGAGCGCAAATCAAAGCCGCGGAACTCGTTGGAAAGCAGCGGATGATCGACCGATAGCTTGACCAGCTTCGCATCGGGAAAGATCGCTTTCATCTCGCGGCGAAACGATTCGGCAAACTGCGGACTGGCGCAGATCGCATCCGCCAGCAAGAAGCCGCCGCGTTCCAGATACGCAGCTAGCGCCTTGCGCTCCGCAGGCGACCACTGGAACGCGCGCCGTCCATGCATGAACGCGATAGGAAAGTTCATCAGTTCCAGATCGACCGGCGACAGCAACTGCGTTTCGGTGCTGACACGCAGATCGACCTGCTTTTCGGCCACGCGCAGCATATTTGCCAAGGCGTGCGGTGCGTCATCGGCACCGCCAGCATGACTGAGCTTGGCCACCGCCAGCACGCCGCGCTGCTTGGCATCCAGACCGCTATCGGTAACGGTCACTTGCGGCCGTTCCAGCTTGTCTTTCAACTCACGATTGGTGGCATACGTGAGCACGTTCTCGCCGATGCGCAGGCAAGTTTCGATCTGCCCCGCGACTTGTTCAGGATAGTCGGACTTACGGACGCGATGCAGTTCCCAATAGCACGACAGGCTGCGTGGTGCGTAAATCACGCTGGTGCGACAACAAGCATCAATGCCATACAACCACATGCCTTCCGGCAGGTGCTTGGGATCGATACGTTGCTGCGCAAACCACACCGCATGGTCGGGCGGCAGCTTGCGCAGCTTGCTATCCGGAAAGACGCGCGCCATTTCGCGTTGAAAAGCAATATCAAACGCTTGACCATTGCAGCCGTTGCCATCGCAGGCCTCGGCGAAGATGAATCCGCCATTATCGACATAGCGGCGCAAACAC
>JAEZGD010000304.1 GCA_023417165.1 Planctomycetota bacterium | reverse complement strand
CTTTCGACTTCCACCTTGAAGCGTTCCATATCCTCTGGCGGGATATAGTTGCTGTGCTGGTCGAGTTTGCCGAGCATGCCGCGAATAGCGGCTTCCATCAACTCGCGTTTGCTGATGTCGTTGACATAATTGCGCTCGACCTGGTCGAGAGTGTCTGCGAACAACCGCAATAGCTCGTAGTATTCTTTTTCTTCCTGGGCAGCCAGGGCCGCAGCCGTCGCCTCGGCAGGCTTTTCCGTCGGTTTTGCTTCCTCCGCCGCCCAAGCGGGGACCGCGAACGAGACGCCCATCGCCCAAGCTAACAGCCACCGTTTCATAGACCTGCCTCGCTTCGCAAAGCCGCAAACCGCATGATGGTCAAGACTTAAGGATTATAGGGCGGACCGCCGGGCGCAACAAGCGAAACGCACCGACAAATGCCGCCCGCGAATTTGCCTAATATCATCGTGCCGCGAACTTTTCTAACCCGTAGAATCACTAGAATTGGCAGAGTCTAACCAATTGGCGTTTTCTGCGCGCTTCCCGCAGATCAGTGAACCTGCCTGATAGTTTCCTGCGTAAAGCATCTAGCAGCGTCAATTCGGGGTATATTTAAGCACTTTGCCGATCTTGCCATCGAACCGGGAAGCGTGACGCATCCCTGCTCGCCATTGCCGCTGGACCGCGGCCACGAATCTTCCTCAGTCATCTAATCTCGGGAAACTCACATTATGGTGCGTTGCAATTCTACGTTGCGACCCTGGCTCCTCGTCGCCACTAGCCTGGCAGTGGTGATCGCGTCGTTGGCTCCATTGCAGGCCCAAGAAAAGCCCGCAGCCGCTCCAGCTCCGCATGTGGCGCTGCTGAAAGACGCCAAGACCCACACGGGCATGCTCACGGTTTATCAAACCACGAACAATGTCTATGTCGAACTGGGTGCGGCCGACTACAACGCCGAATACCTCGTCCTGATTTCGCTCGCCAAGGGCATCGCACAGGGGCAACTCCTGGGCGGGATGAGCTGGGGCTTTGGCGATGATTGGGTGTGGCAGTTCCGCAAGCTCGACGACAAGGTCCACGTTATTCGCAAGAACGTGCGCTTCAAGGCCACCCAAGGCAGCCCCGAAGCAAGCGCCGTCGGTAACTCGTACACCGACAGCGTGCTGTTCAGCCTGCCGGCGAACATCAAGGGCCCCAAGGGAGGCGACTTGATCGACCTGACGCCGATCTTTATGAGCGACCTGCCGCAGATCAGCCAAGCGCTGCCCGGCTTTGCGTTCTCGCAGCCCAAGTCCACCTGGGCGAAGGTCAAAGCGTTCCCGAACAACGTGGAACTGGAAGTCGCCGCCACCTACGCCTCGGGCGGCACGATGGAAATCGAAACCGTGCCCGATAGCCGCGGCGCGACGATCAACGTCCACTATTCGATCAGCAAGATTCCGAATACCGGCTACCAGCCGCGCCTGGCGGACGACCGCGTCGGTTACTTCCTGACGGCGGTCAAGGATTTCTCGAACAAGAGCGAGCGCGATCAATTTGTGCGTTACGTCAATCGTTGGGACCTGCGCAAGGCCGATCCCACCGCCGAGGTCTCGACGCCGGTCAAGCCGATTAAGTTCTGGATCGAAAAGACCGTGCCGTTCAAATACCGCAAGGCGATCTATGACGGCATTTACGAGTGGAACAAGGCTTTTGAGAAGGCGGGATTCGCTAACGCGATCATCGTCGATCAGCAGCCTGACGACGCCACTTGGGATCCGGAAGACGTCAACTACAACACGTTCCGCTGGATCACCGCGGGCGCTGGTTTCGCCATGGGCCCGTCGCGCGTGAATCCTTACTCCGGGCAAATCCTCGACGCCGACATCATCTTCGACGCCGACTTCCTGACTTTCTGGAAGCAGGAATACGAGACGATGACGCCCCAGGCGATTGCCGCCCTGACCAATGGCGAATTGCCTGACGAGAACGGACACAAACTGTTCATGCGTGCTGGCAGCGGCCATCACTGTGCGCTCAGCCATGGTATGTCGCGTCAGTTCGCTTTCGGCGCCGCCGCCATCTTTGGCGCTCACGGAGCCGATCCGAAGCAAGCTGCCGAACAGCAAGAAAAGATGATCATGCAGGGTCTGAAGGAAGTGACCATGCACGAAGTCGGTCACACGTTGGGCCTGCGTCACAACTTCAAAGCCAGCAAAATGCTGAGCATCAAGGATATGCAGGACGCGAACAAGACCAAGGACACCGGCCTGTTGGCTTCGGTGATGGATTACGCCCCCGCCAACATCGTGCCGAAGGATTGGACCCAAGGCGATTACTACTCGCAGACGATTGGCCCTTATGACTACTGGGCGATCGAATACGGTTACAAGCCGTTCAGCGGCGGGACCACTGGCGAAGTCGCTGAGCTGAAGAAGATTGCCTCTCGCAGCGGCGAGCCACAACTGGCTTATGCCACCGACGAAGATACGCGTTCGCTCGATGCCGATCCGGATTCGAACCGGTTCGACATGGGCAGCGACGCGCTCGAGTATGCCAAGTCC
>JAEZGD010000297.1 GCA_023417165.1 Planctomycetota bacterium | reverse complement strand
GCGCTGCTCGATGTGAATCCGCATTCGCTGCGCACAGCCGCGCGCCGCATCGCCCGGTATCAGCCAGAAATCCACGAGCGCGATGTCTGCCAGCCGCTTCAACTGGATGTACCGACGTTCGATTCGATTGGCTTGATGTATGTGCTGCACTGTTTGTCCGGCGCGATGGCCGACAAGGCGCGCGTCTTCGCGCATCTGGTATCACTGCTGCGCCCCGGCGGTGTGCTGTTTGGCGCGACATTACTCGGGCGACCGCTCCCCTGCTCTGCCGCCGCGCGCTGGCTGCAGTCGCGGTACAACGCCGCCGGCATCTTCGCCAATCAAGACGACGACGCCGAATCGCTGCGCGCCGCGCTTGCGGAACATTTCGAGCATCTCACGCTCGAAACCCACGGCTGCGTCGCCCTCTTCTCCGCCCGAAAGGCGACAGTGGGCGACAATCGCGACTTTGCACCCCAAATGTGATTAGAATAAGACGCTGGTTTCTCTCGCTTCTCTCCCGCCAGAGTTTGCCGTAATGAAGGTTCGACGTGTCCTCGGTTGGTTGGTGTTGCTGCTGGCCGTTGTTGCAGGTCCGACGCTGGCCGCCGATCGCTTCGAGCCAGTGGCGACCCTGCTGGAGCGCAAATGCGTCAACTGCCACAATCCCGCCGACAAGCAAGGCGGGCTCTCGCTCGAAACCGCGGCCGAAGCGCTGCGCGGTGGCGATAGCGGCGAGGTGATCTCACCGCGTAAGCCGGACGAGAGCATCCTCCTCGATTACATCAGCGGCGACGCCCCGCAGATGCCCAAGCGTGGCGAGAAGCTGACGGCGGCCGAAGTCGCTGTGGTGCGCGACTGGATTGCCAACGGCGCGCCGTGGCCTGCGGATCGAAAGTTGGCCGATAAATTTCTGGCCAGCAGCGATTGGTGGTCGCTACGACCGATCACGCGCCCCGCTCTGCCCCGTTTGAACGCCGCCGATGCCGCGCGCGTGCGGACGCCGGTCGACGCCTTTGTCTTGGCAAAGCTGCGCGAGCAAAAGCTTGACCTGTCGCCAGAGGCTGATCGCCGCACACTCATTCGCCGCGTGACGTTCGATCTAATCGGCTTGCCGCCCTCGCCAGAGGAGATCGAAGCCTTCGTGCGCGATGAAGATCCGCGCGCCTACGAAAAGCTGGTCGATCGCTTGCTCGACTCGCCCGGTTATGGCGAACGCTGGGCGCGGCACTGGCTCGATGTGGTGCACTATGGCGACACGCACGGTTACGACAAAGACAAAGTCCGGCCGCACGCCTGGCCGTATCGCGATTACGTGATTCGGTCGTTCAACGAAGACAAACCGTACACGCGGTTTGTGCAAGAGCAGCTCGCCGGCGACGCGCTATTTCCGTTCACGCGCGACGGCATCGAAGGCTTGGGCTTCCTTTCGGCCGGGCCATGGGATTTTGTCGGCCATGCCGAACTGCCAGAGGACAAGCTCGATGGTCAGATCGCGCGGTTGCTCGATCGCGACGACATGGTCAGCACCGCGATGAACGTGTTTGTCAGTTCGACGGCGCAGTGTGCTCGCTGCCACAATCACAAGTTCGATCCGATCACGACCGAACATTACTATGGGCTGCAAAGTGTCTTCGCCGCCATCGACCGCACCGATCGCCAGTACGACGCCGATCCGGAAGTCGCCCTGAAGCGCGGCGAGCTATCGAAGCAGCTTGCTGGCGCGCAGGCACAGCAAGCGAAGCTGCTCGCTCAGGTGCGTGCTAGAAATGCGCGCGAGTTCGACGCGATTACCGCGCGGCGCGCTGAACTCCAGCGGCTGCCGCCTGCGGGCGAAGAACGGCCGCAGTTTGGCTATCACAGCGCGATCGAAGTCAAGCAGCTGAGCGAAAAATGGGTGCAGATCGACCTCGGCGAAGCCAGTGACATCGACAAGCTGGTCTTCGTCGGTTGCCACGACAACTACAACAACATCGGCGCAGGCTTTGGCTTTCCGCTGCGTTATAAGATCGAGCTAAGCAACGATGCCAAGTTTGAGGAAGGCGTCGCAACGCTCGTCGATCGCACCGCCAGTGATGTGCCCAATCCCGGCGTCACGCCGCAAGTGGTCGCCGATCTGAAGGGAGCGAAAGGCCGCTACGTTCGCTTCACGACGACGAAACTCGCGCCCCGGCAAAACGACTTTATCTTCGCACTGGCCGAATTGCAGGTCTTCGACCGCGAAGGCAAGAACCTGGCCGCAGGCAAGTCGGTGTCGTCGCTCGATTCGATCGAAGCTCCGGTCCGTTGGCAACGCGGGAACCTGGTGGATGGCTATTACTATGGCGTGAGCGACGCCGATCGCACCGCCGAACTCACGCGCTTGCAGCAAGCGCTGGACGCGCTGCTCGCAAAAGCGCCTGAACACGAGGCGCTAGAGCAAGCTGCTGCAGACGAGGCGCGTCTGGAAAAAGAAATCGCCAGCCTGCCGCCGCAACAAACCTTGTACTGCGGCACGGTACATACGGGCAGCGGCGCGTTTCGCGGCACGGGACCGAGCGGCAAACCTCGCGAGATTCATGTGCTGCTGCGCGGCGATGTGAACAGCAAAGTCAAACCAGCCACGCCTGGCGCACTGCCGTTCATTCCCAACGTGGATGCAGAGTTCGACTTGCCGGCCGAGCATCCCGAAAGTGCGCGCCGCGGGGCGCTCGCCGAGTGGGTCGTTGATCAACGCAATCCGCTCACGTGGCGTTCGATCGTGAATCGCGTGTGGCTTTATCACTTCGGGCGCGGGATCGTCGATTCGCCCAACGATTTTGGCCGCATGGGGAGCCTGCCGACGCATCCCGAACTGCTCGATTGGCTGGCGATTGAATTCCGCGATGGACGCCAATCGCTGAAGGAAGTGCATCGCCTGATCGTGAACAGCGCGACGTATCGCCAGGCGTCGGCAGGCAATGCCGACTTCGAGAAGATCGACGCTGGCAATCAGTACTATTGGCGACAGAATCGGCGGCGCTTGGAAGCCGAAGCGTTGCACGATGCCACGCTGCTGGTCGCAGGGAAGCTGAATCGGCAGATGTACGGCCCCGGCTTTCAGGCGTTCGGCTTTCGCGACGATCACTCGCCGGAGTACAAGTATCACGAGCATGATCCCGACGATCCTCGCTCGCAGCGGCGATCGATCTATCGGTTTATCGTGCGGAGCGTGCCCGACCCGCTGATGGAAACGCTCGACTGTGCCGATCCTTCGTCGGTGGTCGCTAAACGCAACGAAACGCTCACGCCGCTGCAGGCGCTCGCGCTGCTGAACAACAAGTTCATGGTGCGGATGAGCGAGCATTTCGCCACCAGGGCGACAGCACTCGGCGCGACGACCGAAGCCCAAGTCGCCGCCGCCTTTCGCCTTGCCCTCGGCCGCGCGCCCAGTGCCAACGAAGCCGCGCTGTTAACCTCGCTCGCCGAGAAGCATGGCCTGCCCAACGCCTGTCGCGTGATTCTCAACAGCAACGAGTTTTTGTTTGTCGACTAGTACCTTCCCGTATAAGACGATCCGATGAACCGACGTGAACTACTAGCTTGGGTGGGACAAGGCTTCGGCAGCCTGGCGCTGGCGGCGATGCTGAATCAGGAAGGCGCTCGCGCGAGCGAAGTAACGCCAGAGCGGGCGGGACGCCCGCGCGTCAAGGCGAAGCGAGTCGTGCAACTGGTCATGTCGGGGGCGGCGAGCCAGTGCGATTTGTTCGACTACAAGCCGCGATTGATCAAGGACGACGGCAAGGCGTGGGATCCTGGCGAGAAAGTCGAGCTGTTCCAGTCCTCGCCGGGGGCGACGATGGCCGCGCCGTGGAAGTGGCAGCAGTATGGTCAAAGCGGCAAGTGGCTGAACGATTGCGTCGCGCCGCTCGGGGCGTGCGTTGATGAACTGGCGTGGGTCCACAACATGGTCAGCAAGTCGAACGTGCACGGCCCCGCCACGTTCATGCAGGCGACCGGCTTTGTGCTGCCTGGCTTCCCGAGCATGGGGGCGTGGATCAGCTATGGCTTGGGCCGCATGACCGACGACCTGCCGACCTTCGTCGCCCTGCCTGACCCGCGCGGCTTTGCTCCCAATGGACCGAAGAACTGGTCCGCAGGGTTTCTACCGGCAGAACATCAAGGGACGATGATTCGCCCCAGCGCGAAGAACCCGATCGAAGACTTGTTCCCGCCTGCCGGATCGTTCGTCAAGCCGCACAGCGAAGCCGATGCGCTGGCGGCGCTAAAGGCGCTCAATCAAAAGCATCTTGCCGAGCGCGCTGGCGACGATCGGCTCGACGCGCGGATTCGCTCGTACGAGATGGCCGCCAAGATGCAACTCTCCGCCCCCGACGTGCTCGATTTGTCGCAAGAGCCAGCCCATATCCTGAAGATGTACGGCTTGGACTCGACTGAAATCGAAGTCAAAAACGAGATCAACGAGGCGCAAGAGATTCAGTACTTCGGCCGCAACTGCCTGGTCGCGCGCCGCTTGCTGGAGAAAGGCGTGCGCTTCGTGCAGGTGTGGTCGGGCGCCGACAACGGCTTTCCGCGGCGCAACTGGGATTCGCACGAAGACCTGAAACGCGATCACTGGCCGCTGGCGCGCGGTATGGCGACCGGTGCGGCCGCGCTGATTCAAGACCTCAAGCAACGCGGCATGCTGGAAGACACCATCATCTTGTGGACGACCGAGTTCGGCCGCATGCCTTGCAGCCAAGGGAACAAGGGCCGCGATCACAACCCGTTCGTCTTCACCAATTGGCTGTGTGGCGGCGGCATCCAGCCTGGCGCGACCTATGGGCCGAGCGACGAGTGGTCGTACAAGCCCGCCGAACCCGACAAGGCGACGTACTGCTACGACATTCATGCCACCATCTTGCACTTGCTCGGCATCGACCACACCCAGCTCACCCTGCGGCACAACGGCATCGACCGCCGCCTAACGGATGTGCATGGCCATGTCATCCGCGATCTGGTGGCTTAAATAACATGCATGCCGAGGCAGAGGAGTTCACCACGGAGACACGGAGAAGGCAGAAGAAAAGTTAAGAATCGCAGATGAACACGGATGTACGCAGATGAGAAATCAATTCCTTAATTGCCTGATCCGCGTACATCCGCGGCTGTTCTTTTTCTTCGTGTCTTTGTCTTCTCCGTGTCTCCGTGGTGAACCCCTGCATTTTCTATTTCACTAGTTCCAGCGTGCCCCACAAGCTGGGATCTTCTTCGAACGGGAATTCGGGGCCGACGGTGAAGGTCTGCCAGCCAAGTTCGCGATCGACAACGGCATAGCTAAAGCCGAGCTTGGTGTGTTCGACCGGATCCCAGCCGGTGAGGGCTGCGCCGGGGATCATGGCTTGCATCAGGTAGCCGCGCGGGCGTTTCTCGCTGCGTAGCTTGAGGACCTTGTTGTCGACGATCTTCGGCATTTCGCGGCAGCGGTTGATCGGCAGCAGTTGCCCGGCGGGATCGGCAAGCGTCTTGCCGCCGCCGCTCGGCATGAAGACATAGCGATGGCAAAACCGCCCGGCGCGGTGGACGTTGTGCGTGTCGCGGGTGTCGATCCAGACTTGCAAGCCATCGCTATCTTCCAGTCGCGTCGTGCGGCACCACGGCGGTTGCTCTTTGCCTTGCACTTCCAGCCAGATCGCCAGGCCTTCGTCGTTCCACGCCATCCGCAGCTCGGCGAACGGCTTGATGCCTTGCAATTCGGCGAAGCAGGGAATGCGATAGCTGGCGTCAAGCTGGCAACCCATCGGCGACCATAGCTTCTCTGCCCGCTGACACGGCGCGGCGAAGTGAAACAGGAACGTCGGTGATAGTAACGATTCGCTCATGGATGTATTGGTCGGAGGGGATTCACCACGGAGACACGGAGGCACGGAGAAGACAAAGAGACAGAAGGGAATTAGCCGCAGATGAACACAGATGCACGCGGATCAGGCAATTAAGGAAATTGATTTCTGATCTGCGTGTATTCGCGTTCATCTGCGGTTTTTGTCTTTTCTTCGGGCTTCCCCGTGCCCCCGTGTCTCCGTGGTGAACCTGTGTCTTCTCTTTATTTATTAGCAGTCACAATCGCCAAATGTTCTTTCAAAAAGGCGATCAGGTCGCCGCGGTGCAGGTC
>JAEZGD010000175.1 GCA_023417165.1 Planctomycetota bacterium | reverse complement strand
GTCAGGCGGCGGGCATTAATTCTACGTAAAGTCCAGTTGTCTCAGGAATCAGCACATGTTTCAGGATCGAGAAGAGGCCCTCGATGCTTCGAACGCGGCTCCGGCAGTGCCACCGCCCTTGTCTGGGGACTGCGATGGGGCGGGGACGTTGCTTTCGCCTTCACTGCAAGCGCGGCCGGGCGAGGCAATTCCTGCTTTTGAGGTCAAATTCCTGCTGCCCGACGCTCTGGCCGCAGAAGTGCAAGCCTGGGCGCACCGCTCGATGCAGTTAGATGCTTATGGCGATCCGCAACGCGGTGGAGCCTACGAAACGACCACGCTGTATCTTGATACTCCTCAGCGCGACGTCTTTCACCGCTCGCCGAAACATCGAAGTCGCAAGTTCCGTTTGCGTCGTTATGGTTCGGAAACGCGCGTCTATTTAGAACGCAAAACACGCCGAGGGGATCGGGTGCAAAAGTGGCGTTCGGATGTGCCGCTCGAAGAACTGTCCGCGCTGGCCACGAACGATTATCCCGTCGGCTGGCCGGGCGCGTGGTTTCATGAGCGGCTCCAGGCGCGAGCCCTGCAGCCTGCCTGTCGTATGACCTATGAACGCACCGCATTCGTCCAACGCACCGAAGACGGGGCGCTGCGCCTGACGCTCGATCGCCAGATCCGTGGCCTGGCGACCAGTGATTGGGCGCTGCTACCACTGGCCGCCGGGCATCAAATCTTGCCAGGCCACGTGATTTGCGAACTGAAATTCCGCAGCGGCCTGCCGCAACTCTTCAAAGAGCTGATCCAGCAATTGCAGTTGGAAGCGGGCAGCGTTTCGAAGTATCGCCGCATGATGCTGGCCACAGGCGAGTTGAGCGGTCTGTAATCTCTGCGCATCGGCGCCGTGTGGATTGAATGGACGATTTCATGCCTCCCTGGCTTACGAACCCGTCTGCCCTGACCGAGATCTCAGGACTTGTGCTTGGCCTGCGCTTGCTGCTATCGGCCGTATGTGGTCTGACCATCGCGAGTGTCTATGCAGCCACCCAACACCGGCCGCCAGGACAGCGGATGCCGCTGATGGTGACATTGGTGCTGTTAACGATGTTAGTGGCGATGACCACGATCGTGATCGGCGACAGTGTCGCCAGGGCGTTTGGGTTGGTCGGCGCGCTTTCGATCGTACGGTTTCGCACGGTGGTCGAAGATACTCGCGATACCTCGTTTGTGATCTTTGCCGTCGTCACAGGTATGGCGATGGGAGCGGGCCAATGGCTGGTTTGCCTCATGGGCGTGCCGGTGGTAAGCGCCGTCGCCTTTGGATTGAGTCTGTTAAGCGATACTCCCAAGCTGTCGGCCGAGCGGCGTCTGGAAGTACGGGTCGGTGCGGGGCGCGATCCGGCACAACTGCTGGATCTGATCTTTCAGGAACATTTACAGCGTTGGACGTTAGTTTCGGTCGTCTCAGCCCGCCAAGGCGCGGCGCTCGACTTGGTCTATCGCGTGCAATTGCGCGAGCGTGACGCGATGCTGGGATTGGTCAAAGCGATTCATGCGCTGGAAGGAGTGCAAAATGTCGAGCTTCGAGAAGATTGACGGCCTGGCTGCAATGCAGCGTATGAAGATCATCATTGGCGCGCTACTCCTAGCTGTCGGCCTCAACGGCTGTCGTCCGACCAGCGAGGCCGAGACCGTGGCTCCTGCGGACGAGTCGCTGGGCACCGCAACCACGCCTGCGGTCACGTTAACAGCGGCCGTCGTCGCACCACCAAAAGCCGCTAATCCCAGCGACGAATTTTTCGCCAAGGGGCGCATTCCGCAATTGCGCATTCGCTTGACCCCCAAAGAAGAACAGCAACTGCGCAACGATCAGCGGCGCTATGTTGATTGCACGCTGATTGAAGACGGCCAGACGACCTACAAGAAGGTCAAGGTCAAGTTAAAGGGGGCCGCAGGCAGCTTTCGCAATCTCGACGACAAGCCGGCATTCACGCTCAGCCTGAAGAAGAAAGACGAACGCTTCCACGGCATGGACAAGTTTCATCTGAATAACTCGGTGCAAGACGAATCGTATTTGAACGAACTGCTCGCCTCGCAACTTTGCCTGGAGGCTGGTTGCCCGGCGGCGCGGGTGACGCATGCCCGCGTTTGGCTCAACGATCGCGACCTGGGCTTTTATGTGCTCAAGGAAGGCTTCGACAAAGAGTTTTTGGAACGCCATTTTGGCAACGCCAAAGGCAATCTGTATGACGGCGGCTTCTGCCAGGATATTGACGCCGCCTTGGAAAAGGACGAAGGCGAAGGCCCTGATGATCTGAGCGACCTGAAGGCGCTGGTGGCTAGTTGCCACGAAGGCGATGCGACCAAGCGCTGGCAGGAAGTCGCCAACCAGGTCGACATCGGCGCCTTTTTGAACTTTGTGGCGCTCGAGTTGATGATGTCGCACTGGGATGGCTACGCCCAGAATCGCAATAACTACCGCGTCTATTTCCGCGACGATCGTAAAGCCGTCTTCCTACCGCACGGAATGGACCAGATGTTCGGCGATCCCAATTTCGGCGTCTTTCATGTGCCTGGGGCGATGGTCGCCAAAGCGGTGCTCGAAAACCCCGAGTGGCAGGCCCGTTATCGCCAGCGCGTGCGCGAACTATTGCCGTCGTTTGCTACAGAAAAGCTACACGCCCGGATTGATGAAGCGCATGCTCGAATTCGTCCGGTAGTGGCGGCGATTCACGAAGATCGCGCACGGCATTTGGACGACCGCGTGCGCGAGGTGAAGAGTCGCGTCAACGACCGCGCGAAGAACATCCGCTCGCAATTCCCGCCGGAGCCGATCGCCTTCAATGCCCAAGGCGTTGCGAAGATCGAAGATTGGGAACCGCGTCCCGAGGGCGATACAAAGCTGGAAAAGCAAACCGTCGCCGGGCGTGCTTGCCTGGTCATTGCCACGGGACCGAGCCAGCGTTCGACCGCATCGTTCCGTACAAAAGTTCGCCTGGCGCGAGGAAAATACCAACTCGAAGCCAAGATTAAGGCCACCAACATTACCGCGCTGGGCGACGATCGTGGTCCGGGCGCAGGCGTGCGGATCAGCGGCGGCAGTCGCACCACTGGTGCGGTGGGCAATACCGATTGGCAAACCGTGGCGCACGCGTTCGAGGTCAACGAGGATCTGCGGGAAGTCGAAGTCGTCGCTGAGTTACGCAGCACTTCCGGTGAGGCGGCATTCGATTTGGAGTCGCTGCGGGTCGTTAAGGCGAAGTAAATCCCGGCCTGCTTGCGGTTGTCCGCTCGTACATCGTGGCGAATAATTCTATGCGCCGCGATTCTGCGCGCGGAGAGCTGCGATGACCGTCACCATTCAAGTGTATGCCGACTACGTTTGCCCGTTCTGCTTCTTGGCCGAGTTTCCTCTGCAAGCGGCGATTGCCGACAAAGATGTGCAGGTCGAATGGATGCCGTTTGAGCTACGGCCGCTCCCTCACGAAACCCTGCGTCCCGACGGCTCGTACCTGCAGCGGGCTTGGCGCGAGTCGGTTTATCCAACGGCCAAGCAACTCGGCGTGTTCATTGTCTTGCCGCAAATC
Organism: Planctomycetota bacterium; assembly: GCA_023417165.1. Taxonomy (GTDB): domain Bacteria; phylum Planctomycetota; class Planctomycetia; order Pirellulales; family Pirellulaceae; genus JAEZGD01. Next base: position 1,066 of record JAEZGD010000175.1, on the reverse strand, counting down.
TCACCGCAGCCCTATACGCACCTGGCGCTCGAAGGTTTGCAGTTCGCCAAGGAGCATGGCCAAGGCAATTCTTATAGCGATCGCATCTTTCGCGCGTTCTTTCAGGAAGAGCAGGACATCGGTCAGATCGACGTGCTGACCAGACTGGCTGGCGAGATCGGACTCGACGCTGCCGAGTATCGCGATGCGCTCGTCAGCCGCCGTTACCAGGCTACGCATCAGCAAGCGTTGCGTTATGCCTGCGATGAGGTGGAAGTCACCTCAGTTCCCACCTTCATCATCGGCGAGTATCAAATTCCTGGTCTCGTCGCACAGTCGCAACTCGAAGAAGTGATTTCGCTGGCCATGGAACCGCCTTCGCAGTCGAGCTGACAAGCCAGAGGCGTGCAACTGCCAACCCGATTAGCGGCCTTTATGCCGCTCGTCTGGTATTTCGGATCTTATAGATTCCTGCAAGGCTTAAATTGGAAATTCTGGTTGCGATGGCCGCCTGAGTCGCCCAAGATAGCGGCAGACCACTTCTTCCTTTTCTTGTGGCCTGTCCAATGAACTTGTGGCAACGTGTTCTGTTGGGATTGCTACTGTTGGCGCATGGGGCGCTGACGTGGCAATTAGTTGCTTCGATGAACGGCAATGCGGCCAGCAGTGAACTTCGCTCGGCGGCGACGTCCGGAGTATTCTTCGGGCAAGGTATCCTTGCGAGTTTGTGGTTGGTCTGCTTGCGGGATAGCCGCTGGTGGCGTGGGCTTTGCGTCTTATTGCTCGCTGGTTGGGCATGGTTAGCCATAACGCTGGGAAGCGATTCTTCGGAATCCTTTTCGCTGATAGGTCTGCTTTTTGTAGGTATGCCGATTTTGGTATGCCTACTGACACTCAGTGGCGTGCTCAGTATCGCGTGGTGGATCTTCCGGTGGGAAATTCGTGCACCTGGCGACGACGGCTCATCCCCCAGGCAATTCAGCCTGCGACGCAGCCTGATAATGATGGCGATGGTCTGCGTCTTTCTGGCCGTCGCCCGCAATGCGTTGCCGCTGGAAGATCAAAGCGATTGGACTGAGTTCACGAC
>JAEZGD010000273.1 GCA_023417165.1 Planctomycetota bacterium | reverse complement strand
TGATCGCACAGCTCAATAACTTGCTGGGGACCAGTGTCGATCCCGTGCATGAGCCGCCCCGCCTGGGCGATGTGCGCGATAGCATGGCCGATATTTCGGTCGCGCGTTCGCTGCTTGGCTACGATCCGCTCGTCGATCTGGAAGAAGGCCTGCGCCGCTCGGTCGAGTACTATCGCTCGATCGTGTAACGCAGCAAAGTTGACTTAGAAGTCGTACCAGATGCCGAAGCCAAAGGTCTCTTCGTGGTTGAACGCGAAGGAGTATTGGTTGCTGAGGCCGTTGAAGTACTGGAATCCGACGCGCAGCAGGTGAGCACTATTATCGGCTCGCCAGGCCCAGCCCGCTTGGGCGGTGAAATTGCCGCTGAAATCGAGTTCTTCGCGCACGTGACCGTTGACAGCCCAGAATGGCGCGCCCCAGGGACCGGTGCGATACTGCGGCGCGTAGTCGACGCCGAACTGAAACTCCCACGGCTCCGTGACGATCGTATAGAACGCCCAGCCCGCTTCGCCATAGACGCGCAAGTTGGGAGTCACATAGTACGAATAGCCCAGGATCAGCACGTCGCGTGCGAAGTTCAGGCGATCGTAGCCAGGATTCTTCAGCAGGAATTCGTCGCCCAGGTGCGAGCTGAGATGGTAGTAGCCGAACTTGAAGCGATGCGCTCCCATGCCATACGTCAGCGGCACGCCGCCGCGGAAGTCGACGCTGCGAACATCGACGTCTTCGGGCACGTCTAAACGGACTTGGGCCGAACCTTCAACATCGAGCTGAAAGCCGTCAGGCAAGATGTATTCGTTGGTGCCATAGCGCAGGATGCCAATCCGCGCGCCGGTCGTGGCGTTCCAGAACGTGCTGTCATCGCGCGCCACATCGACGCCACCATACATGCGAGATTCTTTAGTGCTCGCCAGGTATGAGCGATAGACGAGACTGTTGGGCAGTAATTGCCAGGTGTACGGACCGTTGTCGTCTTCCACGCCGTTGATGTATTGATCAACGTTCACGAAGTCGCCGCTCGGCGGCACGACGCTCGATGGCATCACCATCGGATCGGCCATTGGAGGCGCAGTGATCGGACCAATATCCTCGCCCGGCAGGCGAAAGGTTTGGGCGCGCAGCGGTGCTGCGGCACAGATTGCCGCCGCCATAAGCGACCAAAGTATGAATTTACGTTGCCAGCGAGCCATGATGGTGACGCCGATCTCCGAGTTCCAATGCCGCGAGAGTCTAGCGAGCTGGTTGGAAGGCGGACAGATCAATTCTTGGGACACAAACAAATGTCGCCACACCCCATTTTTGATAGCGGCCCATGCGCGCACTAGCTTGGGTGACACGATAGAATTCGGAAGTCCGATTATGACGCATTCAACTGTTTTGCTGACGGCGTCAAAGTTACCGCTAGCACCGGATAGATTGGGGAAAGTTTGTCATGGTATTACTGGAGTTCAGCATTACCCCGCTCGGGCAGGGCGAAAGTGTCAGCCCCTATGTGGCGCGGTGCGTCGAACTAGTCGCCGCTAGCGGTCTGCCCTATGAATTGCATTCGATGGGAACGATTGTCGAAGGCGAACTCGACGCCGTGCTAGCTCTGATGCAACGCTGCATGGAAGCGGTGGCGGAGGATTGCCCGCGCGTCACGTGCGCGGCCAAACTCGACTGGCGACCGGGACATTCGGGCCGCTTGCAAAGCAAAGTAGCTAGCGTGCAAGAGAAACTGAAATCGCACTCGTAAAAGAATAGCGAACGAAGATGAGCGGACGATGGTGGTTGGTTGTGGGAGCGCTCGTCGCTGGCACTGCGGTGGGCTGCGGCGCGCTGGGCGCACATTTTTTCGAAGGTTATGCGGCGCAGCTTTATAGCGATGACATCATTCGCGAGCGTCGGATCGACAACTGGGATACGGCCGCCCAATATCAGATGTATCACGGGCTGGCGCTGCTGGCAGTGGGCCTGGCGGCCATGCTGCGTCCCAGTCGGCTGTGGAATATCGCCGGAGCGCTGTTTGTGAGCGGCGTGCTGCTGTTTTCGGGCAGCTTGTATGCGATTGCGCTAAGCGGCGTGCCCAGCCTTCGTGACGTCCCGCCGTGGGTAATCGCAATTTTTGCGACGCCGCTCGGAGGGTTCTGCTTGATGATCGCCTGGGCGGTGTTTGCCGTAGCGGCGTGGCGTAGTAGTGCCACGCAGAAGACCTGACGACTAGCGACCGACTTGTTGCCAGCCGCTATCGTCGAGCTTTTCGGTCGCGGCAGGAATCGAAGCCGTCACCGGCCGAGTCTGCGGACGTTGGAGTTCCATCACCGGCTTTTGCACGATGGTGGGGCGTTCTGGCCCTGGAGTCGGCACGCTAGCGAAGTTGCTGGGAGCCGGACGCGAAGTCGTGCGATCGCCTGGCTTGATTAGGTTCGGAATCTCGTTGCGGCGCAGATCCAATCGCTCGGCATCAGGATCGGGCACCAGTCGCAAGTTGCGCTCTGGCAGCGGCGTGCTGGCCGGCTTCTCCGTAGGTCGTGCGAACGGCACGAACGGCTAAGGCGA
>JAEZGD010000176.1 GCA_023417165.1 Planctomycetota bacterium | reverse complement strand
GGATCGCATCGAGCATTGGGAGACGGTGCGGATTGATAAGGAAGGGCGGCGCATCGATATTTCCCTGTCCGTCTCGCCCGTCTTGGATGCAGAGGGCAGGGTAGTTGGCGCTTCGAAGATCGCCCGTGACATCACCGCCCAAAAGCGAGCCGAGGCTGCGGTACGACAAAGCGAGGAGAAGCTGGCCGCAGAATTGGAAGCGACAAACAGGCTACACGCCCTCAGCAGTCGGCTATTATCCGCTGGCGACCTCACATCGTCGCTGGAGGATGTGCTGGAAAACGCCATCGACACGTGCGGAGCGGATTTTGGCAATATTCAGTTGTTTAATCCGCAGATCGGGGCGCTCGAAATCGTCGCTCAGCGTGGGTTTCGGGAGGACTTCCTCAGCTATTTCGGCACGGTGCGAATGGACGAAGGCTCGGCATGCGCTCAGGCCATGAAAAGTGGTGAGCGAATCCTGATTGAAGACGTCGAACTGGATCCTGAGTACGAGCCGCATCGCCAGATTGCCGCAACTGTAGGCTATCGAGCCGTGCAATCTACGCCGCTAAAGACCCACCATGGCGTGATTGTTGGCATGCTTTCGACCCATTTTCGAGAACCGCATCGTGTGTCAGAACGGGACCAAAGGCTCCTCGACTTATACGCCCGCCACGCCGCTGACTCGATCGAACGACTTCAGTACGAGCAAGCCCTCCGGGATTCTGACCGCCGCAAAGACGAGTTCCTGGCGACGCTCGCACATGAGCTTCGCAACCCGCTGGCTCCACTTCGTAACGGGTTGCAAGTTCTAAAGATGACAGGACCGAATGAGGAAATGGCAGAGCAAGCGCGCACCATGATGGAGCGACAGCTTGGCCAGATGGTCCATTTAATCGACGACCTGCTCGACCTGAGTCGCATCAGCCGGGGGAAGATTACGCTTCGTAAGGAGCGAATCGAATTGGCCAAGGCGATTCAGCAGGCGGTGGAGACGAGTCGCCCCGCAATCGAACAGGAGGGACACGATCTAAAAATCGAAGTACCGACCGGGCCCATCTTTGTGGACGCCGACATCACTCGGTTGGCCCAAGTCTTCTCTAACCTTCTTAATAATGCCTCTAAGTACACCGAGCGGGGCGGGCGAATTCGGCTAACGGTGCGGCGTGACGACGCTACCGCTGTCATCTCGATACGGGACAACGGTATCGGCATTCCGCCGCAAATGCTCCCGAGAGTGTTTGACATCTTTACTCAGGTTGACCAGAACTTGGAGCGGTCACAGGGCGGACTTGGGATCGGCCTGTCCATTGTCAAGCGACTGATTGAAATGCACGGCGGATCTGTCGAGGCCCGCAGCGACGGCCATGGTATGGGAAGTGAGTTCGTTGTCCGCCTGCCGGTCGCTCTTTCAATCGTGCAGGCTCAGCGGGGCGAACCCGGGCCCGGGCAATCACCGAGTCGCCGACGTATCTTAGTCGTCGATGATAACCGGGATGCCGCGGTGAGCTTAGCTATGATGCTTAAGCTGATGGGCAACGAAACAAAAACGGCCCACGATGGCTTGGAAGCGTTGGACGCTGCTGCGGCGGATCGGCCTGACATGATACTGCTGGACATCGGCATGCCTAAGCTGAACGGTTACGATACCGCCCGCCATATCCGGCAGCAGGCTTGGGCCAAGGGGATCATTCTCGTGGCGCTCACGGGCTGGGGGCAGGATGAGGACCGCCGCAAGTCGCAGGAAGCTGGGTTCGATGCGCATATCACCAAACCGGTTGAGCCTGCAGCGCTGGAAAAACTGTTGGCGACGTTAAAGGCCAACACAGGGTGATCGCACCAGCTGGCTTGGCGTTGTCGTGAATACCCAGGCGTGGAGTTGAGGGCCGCGAAGTCGACGTTGAGCGACTTGCAATATGCCGGTGAGCGCATCGTTACTAATCCGAGTCCCGCTTTCTATTTGGCGGGACTTACTGGAGTTGCTCGGCAAGCGCGACAATGATGCCTTCGGGGCCGCGGATATAAACTAGCCGGTACGAGTCCTCGTACTGCATTTCGCCAATGAGCTCGGCACCGTAGGCGCACATCCGGGCGACAACAGCGTCGATTGCATCAACGGCGAACATGATGCGACGGATGCCCAGCGTGTTGACCGGCGCGTCGACGGGCCCAAACCTAATTGCTTCAGGCGTGTGGAACTTGTCCAGCTCAATGCCTTGCCCGTCAGGCGTGCGCAGCGTCGCGAGGGTGGCTCGGACATCCTTGAGTCCGATCAGTTTGCCCACCAAAGGCCCTTCGATGGTTGTCTCACCCTCAAGTCGGAGGCCCAGCTCGATAAAGAAGGCCTTAACGGCTTCAAGGTCATCAACAACGATGAGGACATTATCCATCCGTTTAATGGTCATAGCCTTACCCTAGATTGGCCCATTGCATATCGCGCTTGGCGAATTCCTGGCTATTAGAGAGCCCAGCAAACAATTTCTCCAAGGCTAGCTGAATCGTTACGTTACTTGGTTAAGAAGCCATGCGGGCACTGCTCGGTGCCATGGGATGGCTTTGGGAGTTAGCGTCGCTCGCCTTCTGCGCGAACGAACAGCCTGGATATTTGTGCTTTTGGCATGCCTACGTAACGTGGCAAAGGGCAGGGTGGTATGCATGCCCCTCAATGTGGTTGTGAGATAAAGAGTGGATTTTTTAACTGGATAGATCGACAAGTGTTGATATAATCCGGCTCAGGTGGCGCAAGGGGCTGAGGCACACCCCTGCATCGGATTGACGGTTGGGTACTTGGCATTGTGAACTGCTTGCTACCATACCGACAAAGCGGAGCAGGATATTGCTAACAAAGTGAACGGCACCATGCGGAATTTCGGACATTGAACAGACCTCGACCGCTGGCCTTTCGCAACGACTTATTAGCGCGCAGGAGCGAACCATGCTGCGAATTCTGGGCAACTCTTTGCCAATGTGCGATAGCATTTCTCGCCGCGAATTACTGCGAGTCGGCGGCATCGGATTAGGGAGTCTCGCGCTACCGCAGTTGCTTCAGCGCCGCGCTCAAGGCAGCACGCAACGCCCGCGCGCGAAGTCGGCGATTGTACTGTTCGTCACTGGCGGTTTTCCTCAGCACGAATCGTGGGATCCCAAGCCCGATGCTCCGGCAGAGATTCGCGGCGAGTTCGGCGTGATTCCCACCCGCACACCAGGCTACTTCGTCGGCGAGTTGATGCCTAAGACTGCTCAACTCACCGACAAGATCGCGGTCATTCGCTCAATGGTTACCGGCGATAACGCGCATTCGACCAGTGGCTATCAGATGCTCACTGGCGTGCCGCACGCGCCGCTGAATCGCGAGAATGCCAGGCCGGGCCGTCCCAACGATTGGCCAGCAGTCGGCGGCATCGTGCAGGCATTGCGCCCGGCACAAGGTGGCTTACCTGCTTCGGTGGCGCTGCCGCGCCGTATTGCTAACAACAATGGACAAGACCCATGGCCTGGTACCGACGCAGGCTTCCTGGGACGCCAGTACGATCCATGGCTTTTGGAGTGTAATCCAGCAGACGAAAAGTTTGGCGTACCCGGCTGCCAATTGGCTGACGACATCACGCCACTGCGTTTGGGAGATCGGCGTTCGTTGCTCGAGCAGTTTGGCGACCATGCCAACAGTATTGAACGCACGGCCGCGGCAGCGAATTTAGATATCTATCGCCAGCAAGCCATCGACCTGATCGCAGGCGGCAACGCGCGGGCTGCCTTCGATCTCGGACAAGAATCCGATGCGACGCGCGATCGCTATGGGCGCACGATCTTCAGCCAAAGTGTGTTGTTGGCGCGGCGCTTGATTGAGTCAGGCGTTTCGCTGGTGCAAGTGCAGTGGGCATCCAATGACAAGAAGCGGCCTAACGGCGGCGGTTGGGATACGCACGAGAAGCACAATGAGAGCCTGAAGGGCTGGCTGATGCCAGAGTTCGATCAGGTCTATTCGGCGTTGCTGCTGGATCTGCAGGATCGTGGTTTGCTCGACGAAACGCTGGTCTGCATGATTACCGAATTTGGACATACGCCGAAGTTCAACGCCAAGGCGGGACGCGACCATTGGGGACGAGTGTTCTCGATCGCACTGGCTGGCGGCGGCATCCGCGGTGGTGTTGTTTACGGCGCCAGCGATCGTCATGCCGCTGAACCGCTTTCGGATATCGTGCGCCCCTGCGACTACCTTGCGACGGTGTTTCACTGTCTTGGCTTTGAGCCCGATACGATGATTCACGACGTGCAAGGTCGTCCGTTCCCGATTTCACGCGGGACCGTGCTCGAATCGTTGCTGGTATAGTCAGCCAGCGGGGCTACGAACGGCTATCCAGCGTCTTCGTGCGTCCTTGGGCACACAGCAACACCGACACTCTAACGTGGGGATGGCAATCGCCGAGTTTGTGGTTGCGCGCTCTCTGACGTATCTTAGTGGCACGCCTTGATGTGCTGTTCGGTGTTGTGATCGAGCCGCTGCTTACGATGAGGATTTGACGACTATGCCTTCGCCCTCTGATGGTTCGCTGCCGCGGCGAGATTTCTTGCGCACTGCTCTTGCCGCTGGCGCGCTATCGTCAGCAGTTACCGGCGCAGCCGCCGCTGCCGATACAGACCCGATCACCGCACAGCGCGAGAATCCCGTTGTTGCTGAGAATAAACGACCCGGCGCGCTCGATTGGCAACTAACGCGCGTGCGCGTCGATGGGGCGGGATTCCGTTCGCCCTGGATCGAGGGCTATTGCTCGCATCAAAGCGTGGCCGCAGGCGACGAACTACAAATCTTTGTATCGACGAGTCCAACGCGACAGTTTCGGTTGGAAATCTTTCGCATGGGCTACTACGACGGCCGCGGCGCTCGCTTGATGCAAACGCTCGGGCCGTTTGATGGCATCACCCAGCCCACGCCCAAGCCTAGTGAAAAGAACTTGCACGAATGCCGCTGGGAGCCCAGTGTGCGTTTGACGATTCCTAAGGACTGGCTCAGCGGCGTGTATCTGGGGCGGCTAACGACGGTTCCTGACGGCGCAGAGGCCTACTGGCAAAGCTATGTTGTCTTTATCGTGCGCGACGATCGTCCCGCCGAGATCCTGTTTCAATGCTCGGACAACACTTGGCAAGCGTATAACACGTGGCCCAATAATTACTCGCTCTATACGCATCCCAAAGGTGTGCAGGGGCCATGGGCCGATGTGAGCTTTGATCGGCCCTATGGGCGCGAAGCGCAGCATCAAGGTGTCGTTAACGACCCGCTTACGGTTGGCTCTGGCGAGTTTCTGCCGTTTGAGTTTCCGATGGCCTATTGGCTGGAGCAACACGGCTATGATGTCACCTATTGCTCGAACAGTGATCTCTTGCAGCCCGATCGCGGCCTGAAGTGCAAGGCATTCGTCAGCATCGGCCATGACGAGTACTGGGATCTGCGCCAGTTCCGCAGCGTCGAGAAGCTGCGCGACGAAGGAGTGAACCTGCTATTCCTCTCCGGCAACAGCATTTGCTGGGTCACGCCGTTTCGCGACAGCAGCAGTGGGCAGTCCAATCGCATTATCCATCGCGGCGGCCCATACGGCGCAGAGAACCAGTACGCACGGGAGCGACATGAACAGTTTGGTCCTTATGAGCATCGCGGTCCCGACGAAGGCCTGCTCATGGGCGCGCGTAATATCCGTCCCGTCAACGGTGGCGGCGACTGGATCATTACCAAACCGGATCATTGGATGTTCGCCGGCACCGGCGTCAAGCAAGGCGATAACATTCCCGGTCTGATCGGTTGGGAGTTTCACGGCCAACCAGCCGACATTCCCGGCTTGGAAGTCGTTGCTGGCGGCACTGCCTGGCAGGGCGGAGTTAATCCATCGAACTGGACGGCCACCATTTATCCAGGCCCCAAAGGCAATTTCGTCTTTAACGCAGCGACGATCTTCTGGGCGCAAGGTCTCAGTTCGCCGCCAGGGCATACGCTGCCTTGGTCGCACTGGAGTCGACCGCATGGTCCCGACCCGCGCGTGCAGCAGATCACTCGCAATCTGTTAGATCGCGCCCTCGCATAACCGCCACTTACCCACAGAATTATGAACGTGAAATTGAAGGCGGTACTGGTTGTGGCCAGTGCTGGTTGGTGGTCGCTCGCCGCTTCCGCGCAGGCCGAGGACTTTAGT
>JAEZGD010000091.1 GCA_023417165.1 Planctomycetota bacterium | reverse complement strand
GTGCCGATGTATGCTGGCGGCGCGGGTTTCACCGGTTGGTTTACACCTAACTCGCTGGGGCCGGATAAGCTGGCCCGCAAGTGCTTCAACGATAATCTGAATGCCGGCGTGGCAGCCAAGTGCACTTCGGCGGGCGGTGGCCAGGCGGACGTCCTCAATCAAGTGGTGACATTGCGCAGCCGCCATCCTGGCGGCGTCAATGCAGGCCTGTGCGACGGTTCGGTGCGGTTCATTCAGCAGAACATTGATCTGGCCGTTTATCGTGCCGCTTCGAGCGCGCAGGGTGGCGAGTCGGTGACGCTGCCCTAGTGGGCGCATGCTCTTGAAAGCAGCCAGGACGAAGTTGCACTTCGTCCTGGCCGTTTGTGCTTTTGATTGACAACAAGGATTCGACAGATGAAGCGGTTTGTATCTGCGTGTGTGCTGGCTGGCTTGGTGGCGCTGGCCGGTTGTGGCGGCGACGGCGCCAGCGGCGTCGAAGTTGCGGGCACGGTGACGCTCGATAATACGCCACTCGAGACAGGCGTGATTACCTTCCTGCCGGCCGATGGTAAGGGCGCTACCGCCGGGGCGACAATCACCAACGGCAAGTATTCGACCAAGATCGAGCCAGGCTCCAAAAAGGTCAGCATCATCTCGGAGAAAGTCATCGGCCAAACGCCGCGCGATCCGGCCGATCCCAGCGGAGAGCAGATTACGCAGACGCAGCAAATCATTCCGCCGCAGTACAACGACCAATCGACGCTAACGTTGGACGTGCCAGCCGGCGGCAAGAAAGACGCCGATTTTCCGCTGAACTCGCGCTAGTTGCCTGCTTAGGCGATGATCTCTTTAACGACCCGCCCGGCCACATCGGTCAGGCGGAAATCGCGACCGTTCAGGCGGAACGTTAACCGCTTGTGATCGAGTCCCAGCAAGTGCAGGATGGTCGCGTGCAAGTCGTTCACGCTGACCTTGTTCTCGACGGCCTTGTGACCAAACTCATCGGTTGCTCCATAAGCCACGCCCCCTTTCACGCCGCCGCCTGCCATCCAAAACGTAAAGGCGTGCGGGTTATGATCGCGGCCGGTGCCGCCCTTTTGCACGATGGGTAAGCGGCCGAACTCGCCGCCCCAAATCACCAGCGTGGAATCGAGCAGCCCGCGCTGCTTGAGATCGGCCAAGAGTGCGCCGATCGGCTGATCGGTTTCAGCCGCGAAGCCGCCGTGGTTGGCAACAATGTTTTGATGGCCGTCCCAGCTGCGTTCGTTCTCCATGCCGCCGCTGTAAATTTGCACGAATCGCACCCCACGCTCGACCAGCCGGCGCGCCGTCAAGCATTGTTTGGCGAAGTGAGTGCATTTTTCGTTATCGAGCCCATATGCCTTGTGAGTAGCGGCGGTTTCGCGAGTGATATCAATCGCTTCGGGCGCTGCGATTTGCATGCGATAGGCCAGCTCGAAGCTCTCGATCCGCGCGGACAACTCGAGTTCGTCGGGATGCGAAAGCTGCTGACGATGCTTGTTCAGTTGCGCGAGCAAGTCGAGCTGCGCACGTTGTTGATCGCCCGTCATTTCGCGAGGCGGCTTCAGGTTGTCGATGGCATCGCCTTGCGGCTTGAGCCAGGTGCCTTGATAGATGCTTGGTATAAAGCCCGCGCCCCAGTTTTGCGTATAGCCCTTGGGCAGACCGCGCCCGAGCGGATCGCTCATCACGCAAAACGCCGGCAAATCCTGGCTGCTGGTGCCTAGTCCATACGTCACCCACGAACCGACGCAGGGAAAGCCCATCCGCGTCATGCCGGTGTTGATCATGAATAGGGCAGGGGAGTGATTGTTCGACTCGGTGTGGCACGAGTGAATGAAGGCCATGTCATCGACATGCTGCGCCATGTGCGGGAACAAGTCGCTTGCCCAGCGTCCCGACTGACCATGCTGCGCGAACTTAAACGGCGACTTCATCACCGGCCCGACTTGCTCGGTAAAGAAGCCGGTGTTCTTGTCGAAGCCTTCCAACTCTTGGCCATCCCGTTTGGCCAGTTCCGGCTTGTAGTCCCACGTATCGACCTGGCTCGGGCCGCCGTTCATAAACAGCCAGATCACGCTCTTGGCTTTGACTGGAAAGTGAGCAATCTTCGGCGCGAGCGGGTTGATGGCTTTGTCGTCGGTGGCGGCCAGGCCTTGATCGGCCAGCAAGCTCGCCAGCGCTAGCAGCCCCGCGCCGCCGCCTGCTTGCTGCAGCAGTTGACGACGCGTCCAGGGGCGAGTGAGAGACCAGTGCATAAGTAGCAAGCTCCGCTTGGAAGAACGCCTGCGATCGCCGGCGAGGACTGCGCTCAATCGACGTAAATGAACTCGTTCAGGCTAAACAGTACTTGGGCGAAATCGGCCAGCGCTAGTGCGCGAGCATCGGCTTTACCTGCCGCGGTATAAGAGGCGGTTTGATGATCGATGAAGGCCGTGGTAGCGGCCAACTCATTAGCATCGGGCTCGCGCGCGACGGCGATCAAATAGCCCTGTTTAACGGCGTCCGCGGTGGATTTCTCGGCAGCGGGCAGCAGTTGCTTGCCGAGCGCTTGCGCCCATGAACGGACGTGTGGATTGTTCATGAACGCCAAGGCTTGCGGCGCGATGGTGGTGGCGGGACGCTCGCC
>JAEZGD010000071.1 GCA_023417165.1 Planctomycetota bacterium | reverse complement strand
CGGCGCTATCGCTCAGCAGACGCAGTGAATCAATCTTGGCGCGAATCTTCACGCCGGGGTTGTTCTTGAAGAACTCGCCATACAGCTTTTCGATCGCTTCGCGACCGTGCGTGGCACGGCCATCAGCATCGACATATTCACCATCTTTGGTCCACAAGGCCGCGACCTGCTCGGCATTGCCTTGGTTGAAGGCGGCCTCGAATTGCTGGGCCGTTTGCCGCAGCGCGTACAGATCTTCTTCGCCTTGGCGTTGGTCTTGAGCTGTGACGGGCGGCCCGCCCAGGCAAGCCAGGAAGAGTCCTACCAGAAGGATGCTACGCACGTTCATCGCTGTTCCCCCGAATCGTGGCTGCGCAACGAGCGGCTGCCAACAGCGTCGGCGCAGCGCAGCAAGGTACGAGAAGTCTATGATGCGATCTTCCTCGATCGATTTCCCTGCTAGAAAAGCGACCAACCTGCGTCGCCAGATCGGCGCGCCAAGCGAGCATCGTGAGGAATAGAGCGATTATGCGGAGGCGGCGTGGGGGATCGCAACTAGCACAGTGCCGCTGTTTGTTCTAGAGATTTCGCTTTTTCGTGCGTGTCGGAAAAAGCCTGGGCCAGCAGCGTGCTAGCCAACAGAAAAACGCCTGAAGCAGGCGGCTGCGTCAGGATATCGCAGCGCCCGCCTCAGGCGTTTTCTCGGACCATCGACCACACGCGGAAAAGGAGACCGGGAAGTCGTCCGCGGTGGCCGAGTGATTTTGCGCGATTAACCGCGTGGCACGATCACTTCGGCAGGACCAGGCAGTATTTCGGTGGTCGGGGGCGACACCAGCGTTCCGCTCGGATATCCGCTGACGGAAACGTCGGATACGCATGTTTCGCACGAAGCGCCGCGGTTCCACCAAGACGAGCAGGTGCGGCAGCCCAGGCTGCTTACGCTCGCCAATGCCACGATGCCTAAAATCATCAGCCTCTTCATGGCTTTCCTCTCCGGAAGCACAGTAACAACTCCCTGGCCCAATCGTCAAAGGCGATCCGGCTTGGGGACGTGCAACTCTACATCACTGTTGCCAATGTGCAACTTTGGTCGACGACAATTTTCAACAGGGTGTGGCATTTTGGCGACATCGCGTTTTATGTGTGGTAGATTTACCACGACGTAAGGCCTGGTGAAGGACTCTAGGCTGTGAGGGTTGTAAGGATTCGACGCGAAGAGACTTTGTCACCGAATCGTGAACCATGTCGAGTCTGTTTTCTAGTTGGTTGCGTACCTGCGCGTTAGCAGCGCTGGTAGGGCCGGTCGCCAGCGACCTGGCTTATAGTGCAGAAGCAAACACGGTCGCCACGACCAAGAGCGCCACCGATTGTTGTCAATCGCGCACCAGCGGCAAGCGCGCTGGCGATCAGATTTGGCTCGTCTGCACGCGCCATTTGGGCTGCGACGGTGTGACCGAGCAATTGCCTGATTATCGCGTGCAGTACTTTGCGCAAGAAGCATGGCATCGCGCAGACGCTGCAACCTTGCTAGCGCACGACGATCCCACGCGGCCGACCGTGATCTTTGTGCATGGCAATCGCTATAGCGCTGGCGATGCCATCGCCAGCGGCTGGGAAGCGTATCACGCGCTCACACGCTGCGCTGCCGATCAACCGGTGCGATTCGTGATCTGGTCGTGGCCGAGCGACAAGCAAGGTGGTCCGATCCGCGACGCACGCAGCAAATCTTCGCGCACATTGGTCGAAGGCTATTATCTGGCGCGGCTAATGACGCGCATTCAACCGGAAGTTTCGACGGGAATCATTGGCTACAGCTTTGGCAGTCGCGTTGCACTGGGCGCTGTGCATATGGCAGGCGGTGGCCAGTTGGCGGGGCGGGTCGTTCCCGATCTGCAACAGCAAGATCAAGCGGCCATGTATCGCGTGGCCATGTTGGCGGCCGGCACCGAAGACGACGGCTTGTTGCCGGGGCAACGCTTTCAAATGGCGATGTCGCGTACCGACCAGTTGCTGAACCTGTACAACCCTGCTGATCCGGTGCTCAAGCGTTTTCACGTCATCAACAAATGGGAAAAGCCGAGTGCGATGGGCTTCTGCGGCGTCTATGGCGAAGGCTCGCTCGGCGCTGCGGCTGAGCGCATCACCGACTGCAATGTCAGCGGCGTAATCGGCAAAACGCACGACGAAGAGGCGTACTTCGCTTCGGAACGGCTGATGAACCAGGTGCGCGCCACGGTCCTTTGGCCGAAAGCCGTGGTTCCCGTTAAGCTGACGCAACAGTAGGATGAAGCCCTGTTCGATTCGTGATCGCTGGCCGTGGTTGGCGCGATCACGAATGCCCAGGTTGGCTTCCCTCTTTGGCGTTGTTCATGTCCGAGCCGCTCGCGTTTCTTAATGGCGGATTAGTCCCGGCTTCCCAGGCGGTGGTGCCGGTCGATGACGCAGGGTTTATGCTCGGCGTGACTGTGCCGGAGCAATTGCGCACCTTTCGTGGGCAGTTGTTCCGTCTCGAACAGCATTTGGCCCGCTTGTTCAAAGGGCTCGGCATCGTGGGTGTCGAGATTCCCTACACGCTCGAACATCTCGCGCAAGCGGCCCGCGACCTGGTCGCGAATAACTACGCCTTGTTGCCAGAAGGCGAAGATCTGGGGCTGACGATGTTCGTCACGCCGGGACCGTATGGCAACATTGGCAAGGCCGGCGGCCCCTCCCCTGCCTCGTCCGGCCCGCTGGTCTGTATGCACACACGGCGCTTGCCGCTGGCTTCGTTCGTGCCGCTGTACGAGCGTGGACAGAATCTGGTGACGACCAACATTCGGCAAGTGCCAGGCGATTGCTGGCCCGCGGAGCTGAAGTGCCGCAGTCGCATGCATTATTGGCTCGCCGATCAACAGGCCGATCGCACGCAGCGCGGCGCGCGGGCCCTGATGCTCGATCACCATGACTTCGTGATGGAGGCTTCGACCGCAAACTTGCTGATCTATCGGCGCGACGAAGGGCTCGTCTCGCCTCCCAAAGAAAGCATCTTGCCAGGCATTAGCGTGGCGATGCTCGAAGACCTCGCGCGCCAGCTCGGCCTGCCCTTTGGGCATCGTCCGCTGCGTGTTGACGACTTGCTGACGGCCGACGAAGTCTTGCTGTGCAGTACTTCCCCCTGCGTGTGGCCAGTGCTGCAATTGAATGGCCAGTCGATTGGCCGAGGAACGCCAAGCGAGGTCTTTCAGCGTTTGATGGCCGCCTGGTGTGCCGAAGTGGGGCTCGACATCGTCGCCCAGGCGAAGCGCGCCGCGTAGGAGCGCGGGTGTCCCGCCCGCTCCTATTTCTAAAGGCCTAAGAAGGGCGGGCAAGATGCCCGCGCTCCAGGCAGAACGCCCGCGCTCCGGAGAAAGCCATCGAGTACACTAGGGGGACTGCGAT
>JAEZGD010000068.1 GCA_023417165.1 Planctomycetota bacterium | reverse complement strand
GCCTCAGGCAGGTCGAACTCGACCATGCCAATGCTGCTGGCACCGAACGAGTTCGTCTCGACGATGTCGGCCCCGGCTTCCAGGTACTTCCGATGGATATCGGTGATGATCTCGGGGCGCGTCAGGCACAATATATCGCTGAACTGCTTGAGATCTTTGTCGGCGCGATGCCCGGCGAATCGTTCGCCCCGGACGTCGGCCTCGGTCAGCTTATGCCGCTGAATCATGGTGCCCATGGCACCATCGAGAACGAGAATTCGATCGGCGAGCAAGCCTTCGAGAAGCTGGGAAGAATCGGCGGTCTGGGCGAGCGTCATGCCTCGACATCCACGGCTGTAGGAGGGAGGGATCGCAAAGGTGCGATCGCCGGAAAGACACGATAACCGTCGCGCAGGTTCCCGCGACAACGATTCGTATTGCGTTTTTCCGGTGCTGTGCGTAAAAGCTACGCGCACACGGAATTAAGAAATATCCCAGAATACCTGAGTTATCGCAAGGCACTTACCAGATTGCACGCAAGGACGCAGTGCATTGGCAAGAGTCAGCAATAGATTCGTACGCGTTGATCGTTTCGCGACCCTTGGCAAACTTTGACGGCCAGTGAAGATTTAACGCCAGTAGGTCGATACCAGTTTACACGCGCATGGCTGCGCGTGGTTGATGCCAGTTGCCAGGCAGGCAGCGGCTTGGTCCTGCAGATGTGGGACACACTTTGGAACGGACTCCAGACATGAGCACCGCCAGTAGCGGACTAAACGAGTTCCCGGTTCTCCTGCGTCTGCCCGACCTGAACGCCACGGTCTGGGTGCCGCTTCCCGTGACGACGCCGACGGTTCCCGCTGCTCAGAGTGCTCCAGCAGCCTCGCCCAGCAGCGCGCCGCTGGCCAGTACTGCTGCGGCCGCGCCGACTGTGAGCTTGCCGCCCACCACGACCGCACCAAGCACCGCGCCAGTGATTGTCGATGGTCCGAAGCTCAAGACCACGATCACTCCGCCTGCGACCAATACTCCTCCGTCGCCTGCGCCTTCGCTGAAAACCGCAGTGACTGCGGCGACGTCGACCACGAACTCGAACACTTCGCCTGCGACAAAGTCGCCCACGACGCCTTCCGCCGCATCGACAACGACGACGTTGCTGTCGCGCGTCGAAGGCATCGCCCGCATGGCGGCGACTGTGGCTTCGCAACGCACTGTGATTCGCCAACTGGCGACCGGCAGCGCACTGGTGGGCGGATTAGCGCTGACCTATTTCCTGATCATGGGCGGCGGCAGCGATGTCACGCCGGATCATATTTCGAGTGCAGAAACGACGCTGGAGCCGCCCGTCATCGAGACGGTGCCGTCGCTGGCGACCGGCCCGAGCCAAGGTCCCGTGGTCGTTCGTCCCGAAGTGCCGGCTGGCAATATCATTGCCGACGTACCGCCGCCGCCAGACTTCGGCCGCGATTGGCAGTCCGCCCCGGTGAAGCCGACGCATATCGAAGTTGCCGAAACCATCCAGCGCGATGAGCCGACGGTTTCGACACCGCCGGAATTCCAACGTTCGCAGCCGGCCATTCCGCCGCGCGATGAATCGTATCGCTTTGAGGGACGCGTGGGACCGGAGAGTTCGGCCCTGCATGCTCCGACGTACCCGACCACCGACCCGGCCACGTTCCAATTTCGCCCGGTGACCGATCCGCGTGAGAACACGCGCGTGAACACCGCGAAGCTGGAAGGAACGATCGCCCCACCGCCGCTGAGGTAATCATGAGTTCGCTCAACCAGGCCTTTATCAAAGCCTACGGCCGCGAATCGGGCGCTACCAGCGAAGCCGCTGCGCAGCCCGCCGCCTCGGCACCGCAATCGCCAGTGCTCGAGAACTGGTACGCGGCCGATACCTGGTATCGGGCCGAAGCTGCCGCCGCCAGCGTGCCGCCGCCGCACGTGTCGTTTCCGGCTGCCTATCAAGCGCCGACAGTCGGCGATCTCTCGTCGCTCGTGACGGGCAACGAAGAGAGCGACGATCCCGAGTATCGCTTGACGCCGGAAGTGGTCGTCGACGAAGAGCCAGTGGCAGCCGCGCCTGCTGCTCCAGTCGCGAGCACTCCGATTGCGGAACCGGTCGCTGCCGCGCCGGATCTCAGCCAGCTGTATGCTTCGGTGCAAGTGACCACGGGTTGGGAAGAGATGCTCGGCGTTACGCCGCCGCTCACCACCTTCACCCCGGCCGCCGTCGCGCCAGCGTCCGTTGTGGCGACTAAACCGGCTGCGAAGCCGGAAGTAAAAACCACAGCGAAGCCAGAAGCTGCGAAGGCCGAAGCCGCCAAGCCTGAAGTGAAGGTCGAAGCCAAGCCTGCGCCTCAACCAGTGAGTGAAGCGAAGGTCAGCGCGCCGGCGTCCAAAGTCCAAACGCCTGCCGAGAAGCCGCTGCCTCCGGTGCATACGCCGCGTTTGGATGCGGCCGCTGCGACGCCGATTCCCAAGCCACATGTGTCGTTCGCGCCGGCTGCCGCGCCGCCTGCGGCACCAGTAATGGCCCCCGTTGCGAAGACAGCTCCGCCGCCCAAGCCAGAACCGGCTCCCGCTCCGCCAGCGCCTCCCGTCGCGCCGCAGGCGCTCGGCTTGTTGCAGCCCGCCTGGGAAGTCGATCGCTTTCAATGGCCCGATCACTGCCGACAGTTGCTGTCGAGTGAGAATCAATACCTGACCGACGTCGGCGTGCGGCTGTCGAACGCCGCCCGCGATGGCTTGAACATCCTGGCGCTCACCAGCACCCGCCGCGGCGAAGGTCGGACCACGCTCGCGTTGTGCCTGGCTCGAGCGGCCGCCGATGCCGGCGTGAAGGTCGCGCTGGTCGATGCCGACATCGAAAACGCACAACTCGTCAACGAACTGGGCGTCGAAGCGTCGTGCGGTTGGCAGGAAGTGGTGCTTGGCAAGCAGCCTTTGTCGGAAGCGGCCATCGTGTCGCTGGAAGACAAGTTCGCTTTCTTCCCTTGGACCTCGGCGGCCACACTGAAGTCGCTCAACGATCCCCGCGCCACCAAGGTGTTGCGCGAGATCGCCAAAACCTATTCTCTGGTCATTCTCGACCTGGGCCCCGTGCCAGGACGTGAAACCCGCATGTTCGAAGATGGCGAGAACTGTCCCATCGACGCGGCGATTCTGGTCCGCGATCTGCGTTGGACTTCGGCCATCGAAGCCCAGCGCGTCGCCGCCCAGCTCACCGCTGCTGGCGTCGAATCGGTCGGGATCGCCGAAAACTTTGGTCCTCGCTCGCAACAAGTCGCCTAGAAGTCTGGCATTGGTCAGTTTCTCTCGGACCACTCGCCACTAACCACTGCCCACTGCCCACTGCCCACTATGTACGAAGCGTACTGGCAACTAGACGCCAAGCCGTTCGAGTGCACCTCGGACGTGCGCTTCTATTATCCTGGCGAAAGCCATCAGGCGGCGTTGCTCAAGCTGCGCTATGCGATTGAAAACAAGCGTGAAGCGGCGCTATTGGCCGGTCCCGCTGGTACTGGCAAAACGCTGCTGATTGCGGCCCTCGCGCGGTTGCTGCCAGCACACTGTCAACCGCTGGTGCATGTGGTCTTTCCGCAAATGCCGCCGGATCAGTTGGTCGCTTACATCACCAACGAACTGACCGGCGAAACGGCCGCGCAGCCTGAATCGATCGAACGTAACATTCGTCGTTTGCAGCATGTGTTGCGTGAGAACGTCGCCGCGAAGCGTCAAGCCGTGCTGATCGTGGACGAAGCGCACTTGCTGCGTGACACCAGCGCGCTCGAAACGCTGCGTCTGCTGCTGAACCTGCAAGTGGACGGCGCGCCGGCGATGACGATGGTGCTCGTCGGCCAGACAGTGCTGCTGCCAGCCCTCGATCGCCAACCAGAACTTGACGAGCGTCTTGGCGTCAAATGCTTGCTGCGGCGTTTTGAGCTCGAAGAGACGATGGCTTATGTCAGTCATCGCTTGAGTGCGGCCGGCGCGAAGCGGCCGATCTTTGATACCACCGCCCTCGAAGCGGTGCATCACCTGTCGCATGGCGTCGCCCGGCAGATCAATCGGCTGTGCGACCTGGCATTGCTGATTGGCTATGCCGACGAGCGTCCCGGGCTGGCTGCGGCCCAGATCGAAGCGGTCGCCGACGAACTGGTGACGGTCGCGCCGGAATAGCGGCGCGCTCTCTTCCAGGCCGAATCTCTCCCAGGCGATGCGCACTATAGTAGTAGGCAGCCGTTGCTACCTACCACCGGAACCCATGCATGCCATCGCGCCAGCCAATTGCTGGAGGGACGCTTGTCCTCCTGTTGCTGATTGCGTGCTGGCTGCGCGCGACCTCGCTTCGCGATGAGCTGTGGATCGACGAACTGCACACCGCTTGGACCGTCACGGACGAGCTAAGCGATGTCGCCCCCCGAGCGAAGATCGGCAATCAATCACCGCTATTCTATTGGCCCTATTGGGCATGGGTGCGTGTCGTCGGTCAGAACGAAGTCACGCTGCGTTTGCCGCTGCTGCTGTGTGGGCTGGCGACGATCGCTGGCGTCTTCGCCTGGGTGTGGCGCAGCACCGCCTCACTCGCGTCAGCCGCTGCGGCCGGTTTGTGGCTGACATTGCATGACGATGCGATCTTCTATGCGGTCGAAGCCCGCTTGTATGCGGCGGTGCAGTTGGTCGGTCTCTTGCACGTATGGCTCTTCGTGAGCTTGCTCGCTGCACCAACGCTGCGCAAACGCATGCTGTGGATCGTACTCGGTGTGCTGCTGTTGCATTTGCACTACACGGCCGCCTTGTTGCTCGTGGCCGAAGGCTGCGCGTATGCACTGCTCGCCTGGCGCTGGCCATTGGAGCGACCGCAGTATGCCTGGCGAAGTTTGGCGCTCGATAGCGGACTGACGCTGCTTTCGCTCGCGCCGCTCATGTGGCACTTGGCGGCGATTGCGCAGCGGCGACAGAACTGGGCGCAGATGACGCCGCAAGAGATCAGCCCGCTGGCGATTGCGTTTCTCGCGCAAGCCTTGCCGCTGCTGCTCTTGGTGACTTTGCTTCTACTCGTGTTCCGCTATGCGTTCCGACGGCCAGACGCAATGTCGACTCCTTGGCCACGCACATTGCTGGTCGTCGTTGGCTGCTGGCTGCTGCTGCCGCCACTATTGGCATGGCTGCTGAACGTGCTGGACATTGCGAGGCTGTATCACGTGCGCTATGTCGTTGTTTCGATGGCCGCCGTGCCGGTGCTCGTCGGTCTATTGATTGGTGGTGCGTCACGCGTTTGGCAGCGTGGTGTGTTGGCATCGATCACAGTCACCTGCGCCTTGGCGGCGAACTTTGGTTGGCGCGATGTATTACATGGTGTGCCGGCGATCGCGCGTCACGAGTCGTGGGCGACCGCGATTGGTGAACTTAACAAGGAACTGTCTGGCGCTGGTGACAACAAACCGGTGTTCGTCTATAGCGGCTTCATCGAGAGCGCTGGCATTGACGACGCGCATCCCGATCCGAAGTTAGATGCGTTCTGCTTGCTGACCGTGCGCACACACGATCGCTTGAACGTGCCTTATGAACGTCTGCACCCTATGCCGCTGTCGCCCACGGGGCGGC
>JAEZGD010000013.1 GCA_023417165.1 Planctomycetota bacterium | reverse complement strand
ACCTGCAAGCTCGGTGTGGCGGTGCCGATTTCGTCGAGGAAGATGGTGCCGCCATCGGCTTGTAAAAACTTGCCCATCTTGTCGCCGGTGGCGCCGGTGAAACTGCCAGCGACGTGACCGAACAGTTCGCTTTCCAAGAGTGTTTCAGGCAGCGCGCCGCAAGCGATTTCGACGAACGCCTTATCGCGACGCTGGCTGCGGCGATGGATCGCCCTGGCGATCATTGACTTGCCGGTGCCGCTTTCGCCAGTGATGAGCACAGTCGCGCGGGTGTCGGCGATGCTGTCGATGATGTCGAAGATCTTCTGCATCCGCGGATCGTGACCCACGATGTTCTCGAGGCCAAATCGCTGATCGAGCTGCGCTTTGAGTGTCTTGTTTTCTTCGAGCACGCGACGTTGCGAGAGCGCGCGGTTGATCGCCAGCTCGAGTTCTTCGTCGATCAGCGGCTTAGTGAGTAGATCGAAAGCACCAGCTCGAAGCGCATCGATACCCGTTTCGACGGTGCCGTAACCGGTGAGCAAAATCACCGTCAGCCCCGGGCGATTCTCGCGGCACCACTCTAAAACATCGAAACCGTCACCATCCTGGAGGCGGATATCGGCGAGTACCAAATCGGGGGTGTCCTTCTGCAAATGAGCTACCGCTGTCTGGTAGCCAGTTGCCGTCTGCACTTTATATCCCTGGTCGCGTAGCCACGCGCTCATCGAGTCGAGCAGGTGGCGATCGTCGTCCACTAAAAGTAGGGAGGCAGCGTTCACGTTTGATACCCCAATCGAGCGTATTTCTGGCGTTCTGGGCTTTACTAGCCGTCGCAGTTTATCTACGTCATAGATTCCAAGAGTCAACGCGCGGTTAATTTGCGTCATTGCCGTCTAGAAGTAGGGTGCAATACAGTTGCAGAGTGTGTCTAGCTCGACTTGCGGGGTTACGCATGTCCTTAAGCGTTTGCGGCAAATACGGTTACATTCCCGAAATGAGGGCCTAGGCAGCAGGTCGGGGGCGGCTAGGATAGTTATGTCTGGAGAGGGGAGACGCCTTGAACGGAACCATAGTGACTACTTCGTGTCACACCCCGTTTAACGGTTTCACCTACCTCCAAAGAACAGAAGAGGCAGTGTGTCTGGCGGCCGAGGGGCTTCGTAAAGGCCCGCCATGTGCGCCTGCAAAAGTGGCCTATCGGATGAAGGACCCTAGCATGAGTATCAAAGTATTAGTGGCAGATGACCACGAGGTCGTGCGAAGTGGACTCGCCAGTTTGCTGAAGGACACAGACATTAAAATCGTCGCGGAAGCGGCGGACGGCAACCAAGCCGTCGAGCAAACCTTGAAGCACCAACCCGATGTGGTGCTCATGGACATTCGGATGCCGGAGACCGACGGGCTGACCGCCTTGGAGCAAATCCGCGGCAAGTCCCCCACCACCCGAGTGGTGATGCTGTCGACCTATGACAACCCGACCTATATCGCGCGTAGCGTGGCATTGGGCGCTTCAGACTTCGTGCTGAAGGGATCGAGCCGGCAAGAGATCATCAATGCTATTCACCGCGCTGCGGAAGGGGCTGCCCCGACCGACGGAAGCGTGCTCAATCGCGTTAAAGGCACGATGAGCAAGCGTCGCGAGCAGGTGGACGAGCAGATCCCGCTGACCAATCGCGAACTGCAAGTGCTGCGTCACGTGGCGCTGGGTCTCAGCAACCGCGAGATCGGTCACTCGCTGAATATCAGCATCGAAACGGTCAAGGAACACGTGCAGAACATCCTGCGCAAGATCGATGCCAGCGACCGGACGCAAGCCGCTGTTTGGGCGGTACGCAAAGGCCTGGTGTAATCGTCACCCATTGAGAATCGCTCCAACCCCGCGCTTCGTCGCGGGGTTTGGTGTTTCTTGAGAGTGCTTGGAGCGCGAATCGCAAAGCGTTAAGCGGAAGCCTTCGAGGGACCGCGCTTGGCGCGCGGATGCGCCTTCTCATAAGCAGCGCGCAGGTTCGCAGTGCTGAGATGCGTATAGATCTGCGTCGTCACCAGGCTTTTGTGCCCAAGCAATTCTTGCACGCTGCGAATGTCCGCGCCGTTATCAAGCAAGTGCGTCGCAAAGCTATGGCGTAGCGTGTGCGGCGTCGTCCGCAGGTCGAGTCCCGATTGCTTGAGGTACTTCTCCAGCAGTCGTCCCACGCTGCGCGTCGTCAAACGCTTACCAAACTTGTTCGTGAAGACCGGCGCTTTGCGGCCGGCTACTTGCGGCGCTAGCACGCGCACTTTTTGCCATTTCTGCAAGGCGCGGATGGCATGGGTGCCCAAGTGCCCGAAGCGTTCTTTGCGACCCTTGCCGCGCACGCGAACGATGCCTTGGTCGAAGTCGAGGTCGTCGTCGTTGATCCCGACGGTTTCGCTCACACGCAAGCCAGCGGAATACATCGTTTCCAGAATCGCACGATCGCGCAGGCCAAACGAGCCATCGCTAGGCGGAGCGATCAACAGCTTGCCGATATCCGACGTCGTCAAGAAGTGCGGCAGCTTGCGATCGGGACGCGGGTTGCGTAGCGGCTTCGCAGGATTCGTCGTGACGAGTCCTTCGCGCTGCGCATATTTGAAAAAGCTGCGCAGCGACGCCAAACGCCGGGCGACGGAAGTCTTGGCATAGCCGGCTTCGTGCAGCGCGGCCACATAAGCCCGCAGCTCTTGGCGTGAGCGCGGCCACGTCGCGCTCGGTGCCAAAGTACTCCGCGAGGGAAGTCAGATCCTCGCGGTACGATTTGATCGTCAGTTCAGCAGCATTGCGCTCTTGGTGCAGATACCGTAAAAATCGCTCGACGGCATTCAGCATGGCTATTTCGTGGCGCAGCAGAGGCAAAAAAGGCCGCGCTCTCAGGCGGCGTCATCCAGGCCGAGTTCTTCGGTCAGCGGCAGTTGAAAGCGCTCGCTAGCGCCGGCGGGCCGCGCGGTCTGACGAATCTTCTGGCTCAGAACCGCCGCGTCGTACCAACTGAAACTCAGTTCGGGGTTCGAGGCAAAACGGCCGAGTGTACGCAGCGCTTCCGAACGGTTCGAGTCATCGAACAGAAAGATATAGCGCTCTTCGCCTTTGACCAGAGCGAGTACGTTGATGTCTTGCGTCACGTAGCAATCTCCTGCGATGCGTAATCTCTGGGTGGGGCGCCCGAGTGAATATTGATAGCGGGGGGATGGAAAACAAGCTGACGCAGAGGATGCGAACGAGAGCGACAGCGAGCGTTCCGAGGAGGCACTTGCCGAGACAGGTCCGTGTCTGCGTGCAGGCCTAACGCTCATATCGGCTAATGGGCCATCGATACACCACTCGCGGTTTGCCTGCGCCGCCGCGTGCGGCCAACATCTCGGTGATGTGCAAGTGACAGCAGAACCGCGCAAAATCGTCGGACCTTTGCAGATACGACTGCCAGCCGCCGAAGCGCGCATCGTCGCGAAAGTAGTAATACTTTTCGAGCTTCGCGGTGAAGTCGGCATCGCTGCCGTGATAAACGCGCGTGTGAGTCAGCACCGGTTCGATCTGTGCTTGCGCTGCTGGCCGCGTCAAACTTGGCGCTGGCGGAATAAACCCACGAGGGTCAGGCCACTCGGCCGGTAACGTCGGTTTGGCAGGCGGCATTACGAGCGCCGGCGGTAACATCTCAAGGTTCGGATTTGGCTTGTTTTTCAGGCTAATTCCACTTGCTGGCGATGCTGCTAGTGGCTTGCCGGGCGCGGCAGAATCGTTACCATCCGCAGATGCAGTCGTGGTTGAGGTGTGCTGTGCTTGCGCTGCATCGGGCGCGACTTGGATGGAGATGTCTGGTGTTTGCGTCGCCAACTGTTCGCGCGCTAATGCGAACTCAGCGTCAAAGACCAACTCTTCCGGAATGTCTGACTCGTGCGGCGTGCCCCATGGCAAGCCATAGCCTGCCGGCACCGGATGAAAGCTGGGATTGCCTGCGTACCAGTTCACGGCCAACCCCATCGTCGGCGGGTAGTAAGGCGTGTACTCGGTAACCGACCCCACCACCACCGCGTCGACACCAAGGAACCGCGCCAACTTCTGAAAATCGTCTGGCGTGCGCGGCTCGAACTGGCTTGCTTGCAGCAAACGCTTGGTGACGCCGACTGGCATGACTTCAAAACCGCGAATCGCTTGCAGTTCGTTGTAGTACGCCAGGGCGATAGCGTCGCCGTCGATGGTGGGCTCTTTGCTTTGATTGCCGAAGGGGAGCACCGCGACGCGATAGAGCTGCGGGAACGGATTGTGGTACTGCGGCTCATGCATCACGTCCGGAAACAGCGCGCAGCCGGGGCTGGCGGTCAGGACAAAAAGCAGCAGGTACAAAACTCGCAACCGACGCATGGGCGCTCCGTAATTCTTCGCCTTATCGTCAAAGTCGCTACAGATTCTCCAGTCGTCCGCCCGCGAACTTCGAGGGAAATCCCAGGGCAGCAACGCTAGCGGCAGCGTGGTAGGCGGGCGCGTTGCTGCGGTTCCACCCTACGGATAGCAGCAATGCTTGCTAGAATGCGACTTTGCCCGCGTTCTCTACCAGAGCTTGCCGTGACCGACGCTTCGCCTGACACCTTGGCCGCCGCGCTAGAGCGGCACAACATTGCGCTGCCGCCAGAGCAGCTAGCGCAGCTTGATCAGTATGTGAC
>JAEZGD010000012.1 GCA_023417165.1 Planctomycetota bacterium | reverse complement strand
CCTTGGCGGAACTTCTCAAAGATCAGTTCGCGATCCTGCACGGCGATGCCGACGCCCGTATCAGCGACCGAGAGTTCAAACTGCCCGCGCTCGTTCGGTCCCGCCGTGACCACGATGCGCCCGCCGTCCGGCGTGAACTTGATGGCGTTGGAGAGCAGGTTCATCAAAATCTGCTGCACCTTCGCCTGATCTTGAAAGAGCGGCGGCAAGTTCGGCGGAATATTGACGGCCAGGTCGATGTTTTTATCTTCGGTCAGCTTGGCGACGATCTCGCGCTGCGCATGCACCACGGCGTCGATACGGAACTCAGTCGGTCGCACTTCCATGCGTCCCGCTTCCATCTTCGCCAGGTCCAAAATATCGTTGATCTGTTCGAGCAACTGGCGGCCCGACTTCTGAATGTTCTGCGCGTAGCGCCGCTGCTTGTCGGTCAGCGAATCGACCCCTTGCAGCACTTCCGAAAAGCCGATGATGCTGTTGAGCGGCGTGCGCAGCTCGTGGCTCATGGTCGCCAGGAAGTCACTTTTGACGCGGTTCGTTTCATACAAGCGCACGTTCATCTGCGCGAGCTGATCGACTTTGGCGTCCAGTTCCAGATTCACAGTGCGCAGTTGCGCCTCTTGATCGGTTAAGCTGCGCAGCATCTTGTTGAACGATTCGGCCAGTTCTTCGAATTCGTCGTTGGTATGGATGTCGGCTCGCAGCGACGTATCGCCGCGGCTGATGTTTTCGCTCACATCGCGCAAGTGTTGCAGCGGCTTGACGATCACGTACTTCACAATCAAGTACAACGCGACCATCGAGAGCGCCACCAGTCCAATCGCGGCCGTGAACAGGATGGCGCGCGAGCTATTGATCGCCGCCTGGGTTTCCTGGTACGGCATGATGATCTTCACGACGCGAAACGGCGCGCTGGCCTGCTTCGCCAGGTCGGGCGCTTCGGCTGCCGAAAGCGCGTATGCGCCTTGCAGCCCGTCGTGACATTTGACGCAACTCGCCTTCCAGTACACGGGCTGATAATAGTAGTACAGCCCCAGATCGGGGCGCGGGCGCTCGTCGAAGATCGGCTCGATGTCGGTCGGGCGTTTAGTGGCCAATTCGCCGAGCGGCGTCGTATCGGGCGCGACTGGTTCCGCGACTACGCCCGGCGGCGCGGCCGCCTTGGCGGCTTGCAATGCCTTTTGTTGTTCGGCGAGCCGCGATTCGAGCGCCCGCAAGATGCGCGCTTCTTCGTCGTCCTCGGGAAACTCCACCTTGTCGCGCGACAGCACCAGCGAGCGCTCGTCGAGCGTTAGAATTTTCGCTTCGTGATGCTGTGTCAGCAGATCTTGTGAGAGCTGTTCTTGAAGCTGCTTCAGTTCCCGCCCGTGCTCGGTCGCAACATTGGTTTCCCAAGCGCTCCAGTGCAGTTGCAGCAGAATCAGGTCGACCGAGTCGCGGCCTTTGCGGCGCGTCTCATTCTTGACGAGGTTGGTGGCGACCGTACCGACACCCCAGAACGCGGCGATAATCAACACGCTCATCGCTACGCCGAACAGGATGCGGCACTTCCGCTCCAGGTTCGTTTCACCGAGAACACGTTTCAGGGATCGATAACTCATGAGCCGCCGCGCGCAAGAACAGCCCTGAAAGCCAACAAAGCCTTCACAGACCTCCTATTTTACGGGGGCTGACCAATCCGAGCCAGGGCAATCTGCGGCCCCATCCGCAGGCGAAGAGTCAGAAATTGGTCTTTTGCCACAAGCAATACGCCAGGACGAAGCCCCCTGTTGGGGCTTCGTCCATGTGACGTAAGCAATGATCAAGTCGCCAGAAGCGGCGACGCAAAACTATTGGGTGACCGGCATACCATCGCCACGATCGCTGAGAGCCGTCAGCGTGGCGAAGGCGATCGTCTCGGCAACCCATTGAACCGAACCATCCGCGCGCAAGGCCTGGACCCCGCCTGGATGCGCTGAGAACAATGGAATGTTGACTTCGTAAGGCTGCGTGTTGCCAGCCGAACCAAAGCCGCCACGGATCGGGTAACGAATGGTGGTCACGTTCTGGGTCCAGTTACGTGCTCCCGAACCACAGCTCCACGCACCACCCCAGTGCCCGCTGGAGCGGCGATCGACCTTAGCGCCAGCAGTGTCGAACTGAAAGTTGCTTTGCTCACTGGCCATCATGGTGTTGCTGGTACCATCGGTGATGGAAGCAAACGACACCGGGAACTCGGCGATTTGAATCACGCCGTTGTAATTGGCGCGTCCATAGGTGTCATGATACGGCTGCGCAGCGACCGTGGTGGCAGTGCCGCCTTGATAGTACGACCCTTCGATGCCGACGTAATTCGGAAGCTGAACCTCCGCCACGCTGCCCAACATCTTGGTCTTTGGCAATGGCGACGACGGGCACCACAAACCGGGCACGCGCAGCGTGTTAATCAGGGCGACGTTGGGCGACGCGGGAGCGTCTTGCAACGACCAATCGCCACTCCACACCGCCTGGCTGTAAGCCGCGTTCTGTTCCATGTAGGGCAACAGACGGAAGAACCACGAGACACCGCGTTGCATCGTCGCGCCGCTACCAGACTGCGGATGTCCGTTGTAGGGCAGAACGTGATTTGTATCGTGATACATGTGCGCCGCCAGCCCCAACTGCTTGAAGTTGTTGGAGCACTGCATGCGCCGAGCCGCTTCACGTGCGGCTTGAACGGCAGGAAGCAACAAGGCGACCAAGACGCCGATAATGGCGATGACCACCAGCAGTTCCACCAAGGTAAAACCTTGCCTTTGACCCCTTGACCCACTCATGGCAACTCTCCAGGAACATATGACGAATAAAAACTAAAACACGAATGCGAAAGACTTAGAGAGGACAGTTAGTAGATAGGATGAGAATCGAGCGGAAGACGTCCTAAAGTTTTCGTACACCGGAGAGATAGTGGGCGTGTCCATCGCGCGATCCCGCCAACAGTTGGCATCGACCGCAGCCTACTTACTCTTCAACGGGAAATTAATCTCGTTCTTACCCGGCGAAACCGTTTCCGATAGCGTCGAACTAACGTTGTAATGTGCCGGAAGAGGCTCCACGAACGGCGGTTCGTTCCCCGGATTTTCAGGGGCTTGATATTGCGTGGTGATGCTGACCGTATATTTGCCGGGCTCAGCGCCTTTCGTCCCAGGCAAGTAATACAGCTCATATTTGCCATTGCTATCGGTCACCGCCTCGGCTGGCCGACCTTGCGCAGGCGTAAACATCACGTGAGCGTTAGGATAAGGAGCATCGTCGAGAGTGACGACACCGCTCACCGGTGCAAGCTCAGGTAAATCCGATCCAGAACAACCACCAGCGGCGATCAGTGCGACTGCGGCTAGCGAAGCGAAGCGAACCAAACGTGCAGTAGGCAAAGAAAATCCTCCCAAGAGCTAATGCGATTCCAGGCGCGACCGCACCTGGCCTCATTGAATTGCCATGTTGAATGCTGAGGGGTCCCTGGCAGTCAGGTAATGACAGGCGGGCTATAGATGTGTGATCTCGCAAGGCGTGTTCGGTGCAGCGCGTGACAAGGAGAGGATTGCTGCAATCGCCCAGGCAGAAAAGCTAGTAAAGCGAACTAGCTAAAACAAATCAAGCAAAGCTTGGAAATCTTTGGACTTATTCCTAACCACTTCCCTCTAATGAGGGACTCCATTTCCGCATCTAACGAGCTCGTGAAGTGCTAATTGGACGCGGCGAGCGCAAGGCAGCTCAACAGAGGCTACCCGGTTAGGGAGGGCGTCATAATACCACTCATTCCGCGCCTTTAAGGTGCGGTTTTAATCCAGGCTGCATTGAAAATAGCAAGCGTGAGCGTGGCATATTGACGGTTGCCAGCACCGTTCTCATAGAAGCAATAGATTGCGCCGTCAGGCCCAGCGGCCAAGTCGCTATAGGCGCTGTTGCCAGGCTCCAATACGCGCGACCAGCGCCACGTTTGGCCATCGTCGTCTGACAGCTTGATCGTTAGGTTTTTGCGATCGCGTCCCTTGCCAGGCGCGCCCGGCTTGTTGCCAGAGAGCAGATTATCCGGATTCGCAAAGACCAGCGACTTCGCATTCGGCAAGCGCACCAGACTGCCCATGCAGATAGGTTCAGCGAGCGCCGCATCGAACTTCGGCTCGCTCCACTTCGTCGCGCCATCGTTGCTGATCGAGACCAGCCGGCGATTCTCCTTGGCTTCGCTGCGAATGTTGACCATCACTCGGCCATCCGACAGTTCAGCAACCACGGTTTCGCTCGGATTGATGACTTGCTCGCCATGCTGCGTGATGATCTCGCCTGCCTGCCAACTCTTGCCAGCGTCGTCGCTATAGATCGTGGCCACCGCCGATGGACGATGCGCATGTCCGCCCGTGCCAGTCGACAACCACACCGGTACGATCAGGCGGCCAGTCTTCGTCACACGAATGCCATGGCCCGGCCCGGTCGCCAGCACCTTCCAGTTGTACGCGTCGCGAAACGCTTCGAACGTCTTCGTGATCTCGACCGGTTCGGTAAAGGTGGCGCCGTCGTCGGTGCTGCGCATGTAGAAGCAGCGCGCGTACTCGACGCAGTACAAGAAGTGCACGACATCGCCAGTATCGGCGATCGCCACCGGGTTGTTCATCGTGAACTCGCCCGGCGTTCCCAACTTTTGCGCCAGTGCCACTTCGTTCTTCGTGACGCCCTTGGGCAACGTGCCGATAGCCTTCGGGGGCGACCACGTTTTGCCGCCATCGGTCGAACGCCGCGACAATAGATCAATCTGTCCCCAATCGCTGCGGGCGGTCTTGCGCGCTTCGCAGTAAGCGAGCAGCGTCCCTTGAGAGGTCACGACGATGCCGGGAATCCGGTACATCTCGTAGCCCCCTTCGCGTGACGTAAACAGGTCGAGCTTGACGACCTGCGGCGGCGTCTCCGACTGCGCGACGGAAAGACACCCTAGCAGCAATACCAGCGGCAACCAGTAGCGAATCATGGCAGGCATTCCAGAGCGAAGGAGTTACTTAGGGCGCACACGCACTTGAATACCAGCTAGCCCGGTGGCGACAAATTGCGAAATGAAGACGCCTACGCCAAACATGCTGGCCAAGTTGCCGAATTGTTGTTCCGGCATAAACGCGCCCGCGGTAAAGGTAAATAGTCCCAGCGCGATCAGGCCCACGGTATACGTTCCCATAATCATGCGCGGCGCACCCGCCTGGCATTTCCAAATGGCCGAGACGGGGAGCAAGGACAGGCCAAATACAATTCCCGCCGCCATGAACGGAATCAGAAACAGTTCGGGAACGTTGGCCAGCCATAACACTAAAAAGCCCAACCC
>JAEZGD010000158.1 GCA_023417165.1 Planctomycetota bacterium | reverse complement strand
TTCTTGCCCTTCGTCTGGTTTCTCTGCTTCCTCGCCGGCAAGGACCTGCTCGATAATGAAGGACGCGAGGTGGGGCGCGACCGCAGCGTGATCACGCCGCTGCGCGTGCATCCCGACTATCACGACCAAATGCGTCGCATCCGGAGTCAGGCGAAGCTGCGAGCCCTGCTGCGCACGGTTCCCGTCTATGCCAAACTGCTGGACGAATTCCCCAAGGCGAAGATCACGACTTAGCGTGGCGTCGGCGACAGCGCGAGACACTTGGGGCATCGCTTCGTCAGCTGCCGACTGCGACGACAAGCCGACCGATTCCGAACGCCGTGCGTGAAGGCGCGCGGCGATGCGAGCAAGCGATTTCGCGGGGCGATGATCCGCACTTTATGCCTGGATTTTCCGGTGTGCAGTGACGTGATTCCTGAAGCGGCGCGGCGTCGTAAGCAGTGAATCATAGAGGGTTTAAGCGTTCGGGGACGCACGTAATTGCATGGCATATGAGCCGCGGCGGCGAGAACTTTATGCCTACACCTGCGAGGGGCACGCTGCCCCTCTGGCTTGCACAGCGAAGCGGCCAATGACACAGACGCGAAAGCTGGAGACATTGCCAATTACATTGCCAAAGAGCCTAGTGGATATCGTATTCGTCGCGGCGCATTTCGGAAATCAGGTTTTACCTTACACGCATTAGTTACTCACATATTCATGCAGACATGACACGACAATCTGCCGTCGCAGAACGTGCGTTCCGCAAAGGTTTCCAACTCGCGGAGCGAGTTGCCTACGATGACACGAACCCGCGGCGGCCAACAAAAAAAACGGCGTTGCAACTTGGGGAAGTTGCAACGCCGTTTGAGATTTAGCGAACTCGATCCAATCGCGACTTACGAGCAGCCCATGCTATTGCCGCAGTTGTGGCACAGGTAGCAGTTGCCGTTGCGGACGGTGATCGCGCCGCAGTTGTCGCAGCTCGGAGCGTCGCTTTGGAACGTCGCGAATTGCGAGTCCCGCAGGTTGCTGGTCGGTGCGGTATTCTGATCGACTTCGACCGCCTTGGGCGTGGGCAACGTCACCAGGCTGGCGATGCGATTCACAGGCACCGCGGGAGCGGGAGCAGCGGCGATCGCCGGGGCTCCGTTTGTCGTTCCTTGACCGCTGGCCTGCCCGACAGCCTTCGTGGCCGCGGGCGAGATAGCTGTCTCGTCATCTCCGGCCGACTTACCGTCCTGGGGCAGCTTGGCAAGGTTGCTGTTCTGCTCGCGGAAGCCAGGCATAAACTGAATGCCCATCCAGCGGAAGATATAGTCGACCACGCTCTTGGCAATGCGGATATCGGGATTGGGCGTGTGGCCCATCGGCTCGAACCGCATGTGCGAGAACTTGTTGACCAGCGCCTCGAGCGGCACGCCGTATTGCAGACTGATGCTGATCGCGGTGCCGAAGGCGTCCATCAAGCCGCCGACGGTCGAGCCTTCCTTCGCCATGGTGATGAAGACTTCGCCGGGGCGACCATCGGGGAACATGCCGACGTTCAGATAACCTTCGTGACCGCCGACGTTGAACTTGTGCGTGATCGACTGCCGCGTGTCAGGCAGGCGTTCGCGCTTCGGCTTCAGCACGACCTTGGCTTCCTTCTCGGCCGCCTTGTCCCCTTCGCTCTTGGTGTTGAGCGGTTGGCTTTGCTTCGAACCGTCGCGATAAATCGCCAGGGCCTTCAGACCCAGCTTCCAACCCCAGGTATAGGCGTCGGCCACGTCTTGCACGGTCACGTCCGACGGCATGTTCACCGTCTTGCTGATCGCGCCCGACAGGAACGGCTGCGCGGCGGCCATCATGCGGATGTGCGCCTTCCAGGCGATGCTGCGCACGCCGTTGGCGGCCTTGAACGCACAATCGAAGACCGGCAAGTGCTCACTCTTCAGGTCGGGCGAGCCTTCGATGGTGTCGTTCTCGTTGATGTACTTCTTGATGTTCTCGATCTGCGGTTCGTCATAGCCCATCGTCTTGAGCGCGAGCGAAACCGAGTTGTTGAGAATCTTCAGCATGCCGCCGCCGGCCAACTGCTTGTACTTCACCAGCGCGATATCGGGCTCGATACCAGTGGTGTCGCAATCCATCATGAAGCTGATCGTGCCGGTGGGAGCCAGCACCGTCGCCTGAGCGTTGCGGAAGCCGTTTTCGCGACCGGCGACCAACACCTCTTCCCACACCGTGCGGGCCGCGTCCTTCAGATACGTCGGGCAAGCCGGGTTGATCTGCTCGACGGCGTCGCGGTGCATCTGCATGACGCACAGGAACGGATCTTTATTCTCTTCGTACATCTCGAACGGACCGACCACGCCGGCCATTTCGGCGCTGGTGCGATTGGCGGTGCCGTGCATGATGGCGGTGATGGCACCGCACACGCCGTAACCGGCGTCGCTGTCGTACGGCAGGCCGCTGGTCATCAGCAAGCTGCCGAGGTTGGCATAGCCCAAGCCCAGCGGGCGGAACAGGTGGCTGTTCTTGGCGATGTCGGCCGTCGGATAGCTGGCGTGATCGACCAGGATCTCTTGGGCGATGAAGAAGATGCGGCACGCTTCTTGATAGCGAGCGACATCGAACTTGCCGTCCGGCAAGCGGAACTTCATCAAATTGATGCTGGACAGGTTGCACGCCGTGTTGTCGAGGAACATGTACTCGCTACACGGATTGCTGGCATTGATGCGACCGCTGTTGGGGCATGTGTGCCAGCGGTTGATCGTGGTGTCGTATTGCACGCCCGGATCGCCGCAGTGCCAGGCGCACTCGGCCATGCGGTCGAGCAGCGTCTTGGCCGGATAGGACGGGCCTTCCTTGGTCGGATCGGTGACCCAACGCGTGTGCCAGGTGCCGCCCTTTTCGATCGTCTGCATGAACTCGTCGGTCACGCGGACCGAGAGATTGGCATTCTGGAACAGAATGCTGCTATAGGCTTCGCCGTTGAAGTTGGCTTCGTAGCCACCCTTTTCAATCAGGACGTGAGCCTTCTTTTCTTCACGCCACTTGCACTCGATGAATTCGAGAATGTCGGGATGCCAGACCTTGATCGACTGCATCTTGGCGGCGCGACGGGTTTTGCCGCCGCTCTTGACCACCGCGGCGATCTGGTCGTACACGCGCATGAACGACAGCGGGCCCGAAGGCTTGCCGCCGCCGCCAAGCTTTTCGCGATGGCTGCGGATCGTCGACAAGTCGGTGCCGGTGCCCGAACCGAACTTAAACAGCATGGCTTCGCTGGTCGCGAGGCGCATGATGTCTTCCATGTTGTCGTCGACGCTTTGAATGAAGCACGCCGAACCCTGCGGATACTCGTAAGGGTTGTCGGGTTGCTCGACCTGCTGCGTCTCGGGGTTGTAGTGCCAGGTGCACTTCGCGCCGGTGACGCCGTATTGATGATGCAAACCGACGTTGAACCATACCGGGCTGTTGAAGGCGCCGTGCTGGTGCAAGCACAGCCAGGTCAGTTCGCGATAGAAGTTCTCGCCATCGGCTTCGCTGGCAAAGTAGCCGTCGGCGATACCCCAATCGGCGATCGTGCGCGTAACGCGATGAATCAACTGACGCACGCTCTTCTCGCGCTCGTCGGTGCCGTTCTCGCCGTAGAAGTACTTGCTGACGACCACGTTCGAAGCCAACTGCGTCCAGTTCGCTGGGACTTCGCAGTTGGTCTGCTCGAACATCACCTTGCCATTTTCGTCTTTGATGGCAGCACTGCGTAGGCTCCACTCGACGGTGTCAAACGGATCGGCCACGTCCGTCGGACAAAACGTTGCAGGAATGTTGAGTCCAGCCACAGGTTTCTTGCCTCGCGTCACTCGATTTGCTTGACGGGAAGTCACACTCGCCATCGATCAGCTCCTTGCTGCTCATTTCCGCGCCGCAATCCAGCGACGGAAGAAATAGGATTACAATGTGTACATTTATACATTAATGAACAGAGGTTCGCCAACGGAAACCGCATGTTCAGAGTCAGAGGTCGCCTGGGTCCCCACTAGGGCCGCAGCCACCATCGCCATTTCGAGGGGGCATTCAGTGCCACCTCTCGACCATCGCACGCACGGGCCAAAGCCCGCCAATCACTGGCAGAAACGACCTCCATGAACGCGTAAAATGGACAATCCGTCGACTTTGCGTAGCGGGAAAAGACACCAGCTATTGTAGAAGCATCACCGCCGGACACAACATCTGGTGCATGTCGGGGCGTAGTTATAACCCAACGGCGCAGGACGTCAACCGATTTTTGCGGATCGCAACAAACGCCGAAATGGCAAGCGTTTGCGCCGAGCAAGAATGTGCTACCACTGCTAGCAATCGACGATTTTTGCCTTGCGCAAACTCTTAGTGGTCATTTGGTTAGGTAAATCTTCGCCGGCCTTTCACGCCCCCCTCATCAACCTGTCGCTCGCAGCAATTTTTTGACGAG
>JAEZGD010000011.1 GCA_023417165.1 Planctomycetota bacterium | reverse complement strand
TGGTGATCAAGTTGATCAATAACGTCGGCAGCGTGATCGACGCGGATCCCGCCACGCGTGGAAAGATCAAGGTACTTTTTCTGCCGAACTACGATGTGTCGTTGGCCGAGCGACTGATTCCAGCCACGGATGTTTCGGAACAGATCTCGACTGCAGGATTCGAGGCCAGCGGGACAGGCAACATGAAGTTTATGATGAACGGCGCGATCACGATCGGTACGCGCGACGGAGCGACCGTGGAAATGGCCGAAGAGGCAGGCGAAGAAAACCTGTTCCTATTCGGCCTGACCGCAGAACAAGTGCAGCAAAGCCGCAGTTGGTATAACGCCGAGTGGCACTATCTCAACGAACCCGAAACGCGCCAGGCCCTCGACCTGATTCGTGACGATCACTTCAGCCGCGACGAGCCCGGCATCTTCGGGCCGATCTGGGAAACGCTCGTGCCACACGGCGATTTCTATATGCACTTGGCCGACCTCACCGCGTACGCCACCGCGCAGCAAGGCATTGGGGCGCTATTCGCCGACCGGGACGAGTGGACGCGGATGGCGATCAAGAACGTGGCGTGCTCTGGCAAGTTCTCGAGCGATCGTTCCATCGCCGAGTATGCCGCCGAGATCTGGAATGCAGTCCCCTGCCCTGTCAGTTGACGGAGCGAGGTCACTCGTCACCCCTGGGCTTTAACGTCACGCGGCAGGTCTTGTCAGATTGCTCGGTGCGAATGTCGATATCGAGGAATTGGCGCAAGATTTCGATATGCGTCGTCGAGTGCCGTGCGAGCGGAAGCGTACGAAATGCACCACCGCGCTGTCGCGCCGGCTGGTCGCTCTGCCACGCGCTAATGCCGAGCGGCAGCAGGATCTGATCCGCCAGGTGAGGACCGACAGGAGCACTGGTCTGCACGTAGTCGCGCGCCTGCTCGACCACTTCGTCCGCGACGCGCTCCGCCTTCACACCGGTGCGACCAAACCCGGTGAAGACCTCCGTGATGTGCTCGCTGCCGATCTCCGCGATGATGACGTTGCCAGGGCCATGGGCTTCGACCTGCTGGGCGGTGCCGCAGGCAGCATCCCAAGTCATCTTGCGCAGCAGCGTATGCACTTCGCGTTCGGCTATATGCAGCGGCAAATTTGCCACCAATCCGCGCACGGAGCGAACGGTGATCGGACCTCGTTCCAGGAGATTAAATCCCGCCAGCGTTTTGCTCGGTTCGATCTGCACGTGAAAACGCCCGCCGCCTGCCGGATAAAAGCCGTGGCGGTCAAGTGTAGTCGAGACGCGCGGCCCCATCTTGTTCACAAGCGGCAGAAAAGCCTTCTGCAAAAAGTCGAACGGCGGCGCCCATTGATTGTGGGTGCCACCCTCCAACGATAGTTCGGAAGGCCCAGGCGCAATCAGCAGCGCAGGCAAGACTGTTTGCAGCACCAGCGTCGCGCTGCCAGCGGTTCCCACGCTAAAGCGATAGTTGCCTGGGCGAGCCGGCCGCGGCTCAAAGCGCAGCCTGGTCGAGCCGATCTCGACGCCGCTGATGCTCCCGCCGCAGATTTCGACCGCCGCCTTCACCGCGGTCAGATGCTGGCGCATCAGTCCGGGCTTGGCGCGACCCGCGCGAATGTTGTCGATCGCGACCGAGCGTCCCGTCACCAGCGCCAACGCCAGCGAGGAGCGGACAATCTGCCCGCCACCCTCGCCTTGAGAACCATCAATGTGAATTTCGCTGGTCACAGGTCACTCGCTTCAGTCATCCGCCGCATCGCCATCCTTGATCACAAACCGCGCTTTCAACCGGGCGACTTCGCTCGCCAGTCCGGCCGCCTTGACCGAGCGCAGCACTTCGTCGAAGTCTTTGTAGGCAGCCGGGGCTTCGTCCTTCGGATACTGGCGACAGTTCGTCAAAATATCGTGCTCGTCAAACGAGCGATCGATGGCCGATTGATCCAGCTCGCGGATCGCACGCTTGCGGCCCAGCATGCGCCCCGCCCCGTGGTTCACACTATAGCAGCTCAGCGCCGCTCCCTCGTCGGCGACCATCACGCTCGAGCCCGCCTGCGGATTGCCAGGCAGCAAGATGGGATGGCCGGTTTCCGCGTACACCGTCTCCTTCAAGGCGTGATGCCCGGCGGGGAAGGCGCGCGTGGCCCCCTTGCGATGCACCCACGAGGGAACATTGTCGACAATTTCCTTCCGCGCAATGTTGTGGCTGATGAAGTACACCAGTTCGCCGGTCGTGCCGGGAATAATCTCCTGAAAAGCCTCGAGCACCAGCGCATTGATCAGGAGGTGGTTGAGCGTGGCGAAGTTCGCGCCGAGCGCCATATCGTCGAGATAGGCGTCGGCTTCCACCGTACCCAGCGGCGCATAGACCAGTTCTTTGTCCTGGCCGGGAAGGGGAATGTTCCAGTTCGCGAACTTGCGCTGCAGCGCACGGAACTGGCCGCTCGCCAGGTTGTGACCGATGCCCCGCGATCCGCAGTGCGACAAGAACGCGACCTTCTCGTGCTGCAGTCCAAACACTTCGGCCGCCCGGCGCGCCCGTTCATCGGGCTGTACGTGCACGATTTCACACTCGCCGAAATGGTTGCCGCCACCATACGAACCAAGTTGACGAATCTTTTCCGCGAATTTGGGAAACGCCCCCGCATCCAGATGCTGCTGCAAGCGGTTTCCCAACGCGTCGACCGTATCGTCGTGGCCCAAATGGTGCGCATCTTCGCAGCGCAGCGCCCAGTGCGCCGGAATGCCGAGTTGTGCGCAGACATCCGCCGAAGCGCCCTCGATCAACAGTTGACGGCCGAGCGTTTCGCTCACTTCGCGCGCTTTGGTCACGTGGCGCTGGCCGCGACCAGCGCCGGTCGGCGTTCGCTCGCAAATCGCATTGATCAGTGCGCGCCGCGTCTTGCGATCTTCGATCTGGTCGGCAGGGACGTCGAGTTGCAGCAAGCTCATCGAGCATTTGATATCGACGCCGACTGGCCCGGGATAAATGTGCGTAGGCGAAACCAGCACGCAGCCCACCGGCGCACCGTATCCGCAGTGCGCATCAGGATTGAGGACCAGATCGCTCACGCCTGGCGCACGCCGCGAATTGACCGCTTGCTGCAAGCACAGCTCGTCGAAGGTGGCACGAATCGCCTCGGTACCGATGACCGTAATGGGTTTCGTGCGGCCAGTCGGCAGAATAGCGGTGGCTTCGCCAGTCGGAACAAGCTCGTGCATCGTTGAGTAATCCCAAAGTGAAAAGAAAAAGGCCTGTCGTTACGACAAAAGTGATGAAACGTTACGCGCTCTACCAGGCTGAGCTACAGCCCCGACGAAGACTTGTCGAGTGGAGCCGGTGGGATTCGAACCCACGACCTCGGGTGCCTAAAAACCATGTAGTTCCATCGGCATTCGTAACGACAGGTTTCTCCAAGTGTACGATTCGTTCCGGTTAAATAACGATTTTGATCCACATCCGAGCGATCATTGCTTCCACGATCAATTGCTTTTCATCAAGGCCGACACAGGAGGGTGACCAGGTTTTGCCGAGACGTGACACCGAATGTAGTCCCGACAGCATTCCCCCTCGCTGTATCGACTTGAATCTGCGGCCCCGCCGTTGTTGACGGGGCTACAATG
>JAEZGD010000006.1 GCA_023417165.1 Planctomycetota bacterium | reverse complement strand
GCAGCGCTTGCCTTCGTCGTAGCAGGCGCGCGGGCCGAGCGGGTTGACGCTGCCGCGGTACGACTCGGGCTGTGGATGGACCTCGGGGTCGCCATAGACCTCGCTCGTCGAGGCCTGCAAGATCGTCGCCCGGCAGCGCTTGGCCATGCCCAGCATATTGATCGACCCCACCACTGAGGTCTTCATCGTCTTGACCGGATTGAACTGATAATGCCCCGGCGCGGCCGGACAGGCGAGATTAAAAATCTGGTCGCATTCCAGCCACAAGGGTTGCGTGATGTCGTGGCGCAACAGCTCGAAATTGGGGCGTCCCAGCAACGGAGCGACGTTGGTCTTCTGGCTGGTGAAGAAGTTGTCGACGCAGATCACGTCGTGCCCTGCCTCGACCAGGCGTTCGCAAAGGTGCGATCCCAAAAAACCGGCACCGCCGGTGACGACAATACGCTGAATGAAGGACACGCGGGAATTTCCCTTTTCGCGGGTTGTAAGTTGTGAGGTATTGTAGAAGAGGAAATCGACGCAAGGGAACAGGGCGTGCCGATTAGTGCGTGCAGGCAGACTGCCTCTAGCCCTGGCTGGAGCGGACGCCTACACTGGCGGAAAAGTACCAACGTAGAAAGTGTAAGGATTTAGGCCGCATGACTCATTGCTGGCACGATGTTACCCCCGGCGAACGGCTGCCGAGCGAATTCACCTCGGTGATCGAAATTCCCACGGGCTCGAGCATCAAATACGAACTCGACAAGACGACCGGCTTGCTCAAGCTCGATCGGATCCTGTATTCGGCCGTTTATTACCCGGCCAACTACGGCTTTGTCCCGCAAACGCTGGCCGAAGACGACGATCCGCTCGACGTGCTGGTGCTCTGCCAGGAAGCCGTCGCGCCGCTCACGCTGGTGCACGCCAGGGCGATCGGTCTGATGACGATGATCGACGGCGGCAAGCGCGACCACAAGATCCTCGCGGTCGCGGTCGACGATCCCGAGTACAATGGCTTTCATGAGGCGAGCGAATTGCCAGCGCACCGCTTGGCAACCTTGCGACGGTTCTTCCAGGACTACAAAACCTTGGAAGGCAAGACAGTCGAAGTCGACGAATTTTTGCCGTCGGCCTCGGCGCTGCCGATTATCGAGGACGCCTTGGAGCGCTACAGCAACCAGCGTCGCCGCGGCTTCCGACAAAAGATTGGTTAGAGTCAGATCAGCTTCGTCATCAACCTTGATAGCCCGACGCATGGGCTATCGAGGCTATGAGCTAGTGCGACGGGCAATCTGCAGATAACTCCATTGCTCGGTTCGATCGCCATGAACCGGATGCTATTGCCTTTGGCGTTACTCTTGTTGGCACTGGTCGCCATGGCGGCCAGTTTGGTCTGGGCGAGTCAGCAATTGCCGCCGCAAGTCGCTTCCCACTTCGATGCGCGCTGCGCTGCCGATAACTGGATGTCGCGCGAGTCGCATCTGATGCTGATGGCGCTGGTTGGCTTGGGCATGCCGCTGTTTTTGGTCGGCGTGTTCTATAGCATCCGGTTCTTCCCGGTGAATTTGGTGAACCTGCCGCACCGCGACTATTGGCTATCGGCCAAACAACACGCGGCCACTTGCGCCGACTTGCTCACATTCGGCCTCTGGTTCGCCATCTTTGAGACGCTATTTTTCCTGGGCATACACATCCTGGTCGTCCAGGCGAATCTGGCGCAGCCGGCGCGGCTCTCCTCGGCGGTGTGGATGTTGTTCGCCGGATTTCTGGTTTTGCTAGTGGGCTGGCTCATCGCGCTATATCGCCGCTTTCGCCGGCCGCCCGTTCAAGGCCCAGCGCTACCCAGTTAATAGTGGACCGGCGCATACGAGCGTGGTGTAATAAGGGCCTGCATCCCTTCCACCCTCTCTTGCTTGGAGCCCCGCCATGAGTCGCTTATCGCGCCGCAAGTTCCTACAAACCACGGCCGCCGCCAGCACCGCCTTTTCGCTCTTCACCATCGCGGGGACGAAAGCGTCCGGCCGAGTGATCGGCGCGAACGATACGATCCGCGTGGGCGTGGCTGGTATCAATGGGCGAGGCGGCGCTCATATTGGTGATTTGGCGGGGCGCGACGGCGTCGAGATCACCTATCTCATCGACGTGGACGAGACGCGCTTCAGCTCTCGTCTCAGTGACATTCAAAAGAAGCAAAAGGAGAGCAAGAAGCCCACGAGCGCCGCTCCGCGCTGTGTGCAAGATGTTCGCGAAGCGCTTGAAGACAAAAATCTCGATGCGATCACCATCGCCACGACGAACCATTGGCATTCGCTGATGACCATTTGGGCCTGCCAGGCGGGCAAAGATGTGTATGTCGAGAAGCCGATCAGCCACAACGTCTTCGAAGGTCGCCAGTGCGTCGAGGCGGCGAAGAAATACAACCGCGTGGTGCAGCACGGTACGCAAAACCGCAGCAGCGCCGGCAAAGCCAAGATGATCGCCGCGATCCAAAGCGGCAAATATGGCAAGCTGCAAGTCGCCAAGGGCTATTGCGCGAAGCCGCGCTGGAGCATCGATTTCAAGAAGACCGAAACGCCGCCAGAGACGCTGAACTGGGATTTGTGGCTGGGACCCGCGCCGCAACAGCCCTTCCATCGCAACCTGGTCCATTACAACTGGCACTGGTTCTGGGACACCGGCAACGGCGACATCGGCAATCAAGGCGTGCACGAGATCGACATCGCCCGCTGGGGCATTCAGGGCGGAACGCTGCCGACCGAGGTCTGGTCGCTCGGCGGTCGGTTCGCCTACGAGGATCAGGGACAAACGCCGAACACGCAAATGGCGGTCTATAAATATCCCGATGACGTCTTGCTAGTATTTGAAGTCCGCGGCCTGGTCGGCAAACACAAGGATTGGCCGCCCAAGGTCACGAACGAGTTCTATACTTCAGAAGGGGTGATCAGAGACGGCAAGTTTTATCCGCATGGCGGCAAGCCGGCCGAGAACCTCAAGTTCGACGGCGATGTGAAAGTCGCCGCGGGCGGCGCGTTCGGCTCGTGGATTAATGCCATTCGCACGCGCAAGCCGGAAGATAACAACTGCGACGCGGAGGTCGCGCACTACTCGGCCGCGCTGTGTCACCTGGCGAATATTTCGTATCGACTGGGGGCCCCCGCGCCGTTCAGCAAGCAGAACCAAACGCTTGGCGATAACGCCCAGGTGGTCGAGACCTTCAACAACCTGCGCGAAAATCTGAAGGCGGTTGACGTCAAGCTCGACACAACCGACTATCAATTAGGGCGCGTGCTGAAGTTCGATCCGGCCGCTGAAAAGTTCGTCGGCGACGAAGAAGCCAACAAGTTGCTGACGCGTGACTATCGCGCCCCGTTCGTGGTGCCGAAGGAAGTGTAAGCAACGATCTACCTCTATGATGCCTGACGATTTTGATCCGTATCTGGAATGGTTAGGCATCGCGCCCTATTATCGCCCGCCCAACCACTATCAGTTGTTGGGCTTGCCGGAGTTGGAAAGCGATCTGCAGGCGATCTCGCAAGCGGCCGATGCGCGCATGGCCGAAATTCGCAAGTATCAAATGGGGCCGCGCGGCCGCTTTACGCAAAAGCTACTGAACGAACTTGCCGCCGCCAGAGTATGCCTGCTGAACGCTCCGTCCAAGACCGCATACGACGCCGGACTGCTGCAAAAGCGTTATCCCACAGCTCTCACCGCTTATCCGTTATCCGGCTTTGCTCCCGCGCCGCCCGCGGCTGCACCGCCCATGCCTGCTGCGCGACCGATGCCGATGGCAGTGCCGGTGAGCCAACCGCCTGCATCTGCGACCGCGGAAATTGAACAGGAGCCGCCCGCCGAAGGATTTCGCTGGTGGCTACCTTTAGGCGCGCTCTTTTTGCTGATCATCGTCGGCACGAGCGTCGGCCTGTTGGTTTTGACTCAGCGAAGCAAGCCCATCGCGCGTGTGGAACCCAGTAGCGATGTCGAAGAACAAGCAGTCGAAGAAGAGGCCCAGCCGGCGAACCCTCGGTTGTCGCCAGAGGACAGCGATCCGGTGCTGCATCAGGAAGGCAACGGCGACCTAAACTTTTCCGTCGTTGCGGCGGAATTGTCGGAGGGGCTCAGCCTTGTCGAACAATCCGGGCCACCGGTCGTGAGCGGTTGGCGCGATGAGACGACCGTGGCGCGCTGGAAGTTTAAGCTTGTTCGCCCGGCGATTTTTCAGGTGCAGATCACCTATACCGTTGACGCAGTGGATGACGCGCAATGGCAACTGCGTCTGGAAGACAACACCAAAGCGCGCTCCATTCAAACCTCATCGACTGGCGAAGGGGTCGTTGTCGACGAGTTCGTTTGGCGTGTGCCGCGAGGTGGCGAACAGACGCTGGCACTGACCGTGACCGGGCTGCCCTCGAATGCGAAGTTAACGCTTCATTCGCTGCGATTCAT
This sequence comes from Planctomycetota bacterium, assembly GCA_023417165.1. Lineage (GTDB taxonomy): Bacteria > Planctomycetota > Planctomycetia > Pirellulales > Pirellulaceae > JAEZGD01. The sequence continues at coordinate 2,173 of JAEZGD010000006.1, read as the reverse complement.
TCCTTCGCTGCGACAATAGGCCCTCGCGGCTATTTCTAAGCCGAATGGCTGTACTCGTTTGGGTGGCATCTGCGCTGCTTCGACCAGAAATGAATGGCAGCGTTTGCATGACGTTAGCGGCAGCAGTAGGTTGAATCTCAGGGAACCGTGCGACTGTGCACGCTCGCACAGTGCTGGCCGGTCGCAGTAGCACAATCGTCCGGCGCGCGACTTTAACGAACGATACGTAACATGTAGTCCACCAGAGCCTTCGGACAAACCGGCGCGAGGTCATTTCTCGGTACACCAATTGCCTTGATATCTCTTGTGGAAGAACGCACCAAAGCACCTTGCACTGGAGGTGGATCATGTTCGCCACACGCACAATCCGAATGGAGTGGGAACTCCTGAAATGGGCGGCAATTCTCGCCCTGGCGGCAACGCTCGCCATGTTCTGGGCAATGCGAACGGCAGCCGCAGCGCTGCCAGAACCCGCGCTCTTGCCTGAGGGGATTCAGACCGCCCGGCCGATGCCGACTGCGGTCGATCCGAACGTCAAACTATGGCAGGTGATCGAACTACATCAAGCGGGCCAACCTGAAGAGGCGCTGATGATGTGGAACGAAGTGCAATTGCCTCACGAAACCGAAGCCTGGCAACACCTGGCAATGGGTGTGGCGAACCTGCAACTGGGACAACTCGACGAAGCAGCCGAGAAGCTGATGCTGGCCGAAGACCTTGATCCGCAAAACCCAGTGGTGCACTACTACCTGGGACTGTTGCGACTCGACCAGGCGCGCCAGGCGTATGAATGGTACGACGCGATCGGTCCAGCCATGCGGTTCGTGGCGCATCGTCCGCACCAGATCGCGCCTAACACGCGCGGCATGTATAAACTAGTCGCGATGCAGGAACTGGAGACTGCGATTGCCAATGCCTATGGCCTGGATCGGGACGCCATCTTGATGCTGCACAATCAAACGGCGACTTTAACCTTAATCCCCGCGACCGCGCAGGACCTGATGGTCGCTCTGGGTTGCGACCAATTCGAAGGGCAAGCACACAATGTGCTGGGAGCCATGTACCTGGAACGTGGCGCAACGGACGCTGCGGAAGAGCACATGGACGCTGCGGCGGACGCGGGGATGGCGGTGGTCTTTGGCTACGGTGACCTAGGCGCAGCCTATGAGAAGCAAGGCCGCCATGCCGACGCCGCCCGCGTGTATCTGAAAGGCATCGAGCACACCCCTGGTGTGGTTCGCCCGCTACAGAAGGCGCTCGAGAACTTCGGCAAGGCGATGCTCGACTAGCCAAGCAAGTGCGTGGGGTTGCGGCGCTTCAAGAGACGAAGCGCCGCTTTTTCGTTAGGGGTCGCGTGGATCAACCGCGCCCCGCTTCACCCAGGCGATGAAATCGTCGATCACCGCCTGATCTAGTTTGCCGCGCGGCGGCATCTGACGATCGTCTTCGTCATACCGCAGCACCTTAATCAACAAGCTCTCGTCGGGCTCGCCCGGCTTAATAATCTCGCCGCTATCGCCGCCGCTGCGCAACGCCGCTCGCGTATCGAGCCGCAGACCCCCCTTCACCTCGTCTGCGTCCTTGGCATGGCACTCAAAGCAATGCATCTTGAGCACCGGCAAGATCTTCTCGTTGAAGAACTTCCGCTGCTCAGCATCGTCGGCGAGTAGCGATGTCGCTGTCGCCAGGCAGGTCAGCAAAGCGAGGTAAAATGGCTTGATCACGGCGTTGGCTTCGGGAGTTGTAGTGCTTCGAACAAGGGCTCTTCCACGCACAGCGGCGGCGCATCTACGCTGAGCAGCTGCGCCATCGTAGGTGCAAGCGCTGCAGGACTGACGCGCCGCAGAGTCAATCCCTGCTGAATCCCCGGTCCATAAAGCATCAACGGAACATGCGTATCATAACGCCACGGACTGCCATGCGTGGTGCCAGCACCACCGCACAAGTAATACGGTTCATAAGCCCATAACACATCGCCGCTGCGCTCGGGATGAAACGTTTTGACGAAGGCAGCATTGAAAGCGCCGCCGCCACGGCCCAGTAGCAGGTTGTCGCGCGTCACGGCCACATGAACGCCGGTCTGAGCCGTCAGCCACTCGTAACAGACTTCTTGCGCCAAGGCGAAGTTTTCGCCAGCCAAAGCTGGGTGATCCTTAGCGAGATACAACTGATT
>JAEZGD010000761.1 GCA_023417165.1 Planctomycetota bacterium | reverse complement strand
CCTTGGCGGCATCGGTCCCCACCGCGACTGAGGTCGTGGTGATGCCTTGCTTTTGCATGTTGGCGGCCATCTGGGCAAAGCCCGAACCATTGGTCTGGCCGTCGGTCAGCACGATCATGTGTTTGATCGAGGCTTGCGAGCGGCGCAGCACTTCGTAGCCGCGCCGCATCGCGGGTTCCATATCGGTACCGCCGCCCGAGACAATGCGCCCGATGCGCCCGTTGATGCGCTGCCGATTCTCGCCGACGCGCCCGAGTTTAATGTCTTCGGTCGCCGCGGAATCGAACGTGATGACGCCGATCTGATCCATAGGCCCCAGCATTTGCACGGCCGCTTTCGCCGCGGCCTTGCTCATCTCCAACTTCTCGCCTTGCATCGAGCCCGAGCGATCGATCACCAGCATTAGCGCGCCGACCGCCTGGACTTGGGCGTTCTTGACCTGAAAATCGACCGGCATTGCCGCTTCAAGCTTGGTGTTGGCCCAACCGCCTGCGCCGAAGCTATCGGGCCCGCCGAGCATCACCAGCCCCGCGCCCAGTTGCTCGACGTTCTTCACCAGCAAGTCGACTTGTTCTGGCGAGAACTGCGTCAGCGCGTCGGCGGTTTGTCCGCTCGTTTGCGGCACGTTCGCTAGCACGACACTGTCGTAAGGTTGCAGTTCGGATAGTTGCGTGAACAGTGTGTCGGTCGTTTGTACCGTCACATCGATATCGGTCGCCCGCAAGCGTTCGACTAGGTGGTCGTATTCGTGCGGCGCTTCCGCATTCACGATAAACAGCACGCGTCCTTGCCCTTGCAAGTGCGTGAAGGCGGTTGCCTGGTTGTTTTGCGTGATGCGATCGTGACGCGGATCGTCGGCGACAAACCGAGCTTCATAGCGATAAAAGGCGGTGCGCGCCAGCTCTTGGCGAAACGACAGCACTTGCTTGCCCGGCGGCACGACAATCGCCTGCTCGGCGACGATCTGCTCTTCGTCGCCTGTCTTGCGCACGACACGCAAGCGACCCGCGACCGAGATGCCAGGCTCGTGCTCTGGCGTTACGTTGTTTAGCACGACCATCACATCGAAGGGAACGCCCGCCCGCGCGGCGGCTGGCGCGGTGACCTTTTCGACCAATACATCTGCCTGCGCTTGGAAGGGAAGCGGAGCGACATCGATGCCTACGCCGGCGCGGGCCAGGCTTTGCGCTTCGTGCAGAGCGCTACCGATGTTCTCGTTGCCATCGCTGACAACCACCACGCGCTTGCCGACGCCATCGGGAAACGTAGCGCTGGCCAATCGCAGCGCGCTGGCGAGGTTGGTGCGCTCGCTATCGACGCGGCTTTCGATGCCTTGTTGCAGCGCCTGCCCAGCATACAACGGCGATTCGATCTGCGCTTCGCTGCCAAAGACGACGACGCCTGCCAGGTCGCCAGCGCTTTCGCGACGATGACCGAGCGCGGCGCGCACATAATCGAGCGCCGCGGCCCGCTGCTCAGCCGCGATGCTCGCCGACTGGTCAAGCAGAAAGTAAGTCGCAATGCGATCGGTGATTTGCACCAGTTGCACGTCGGCCAGCGCCAGCACCAGCAGCACCGCGACCAGCGATCGCAGGCCGAGCGCGAGCGCTCGCCGCACTCGCCCCATCTGGGCCAAGCTGTCGCGCGACATCCACCAGATCAGCGGCACGATCGCCAGCAAAAGCAAATAAATCGGCTGATCGAAGGCAAAGGTAAGCCAAGACATCGCCAGTGGTCCTTTCGCAATCCGCGAAGCCGGGCTTCGCGTTCTATTTGCTGTCGAGCTTTGGCAGTGACTTGCGCCAGGCGAGCAGTTGCTCGCTCAGCCGGGCGGTTTCGTCCGGATGCTGCTCGGCGACGTTCGTCTTTTCCTGGGGATCGGCCGCGAGATCGTACAACTCCGCCTGGGTGCCATCGGCGTTGATGAGCAGCTTCCAGCGGCCGTCACGCAGCGCCAGGGTCGGGCTGCGATCGCGGCCAGGCGCGAACTTGAACGTCGTCTCGTTGCGACCATATTCCCACAAGAGTGGTCGCTGGCGGACGAGCGATTTCCCAAGCAGCGCCGCGCTGACATCTTCGCCATCCAGGGCCGCGCCTTCCGGCAGCTTCGCGCCGCCGATCGCGCACAGCGTCGGCAGCATGTCGACGCCGCATAGCACCGTGGTGTCGTCCACGCGATTGGCAGGCACCTTGTCAGGCCACCGCGCGAGGAATGGCAGGCGAATGCCCCCTTCATGCAAGCTAAGCTTGCTACCGCGCAAGCCCAGCGTGCGATCGCCTTTGAAGGTCGGCAGTGGACCATTGTCGGCCGCATAAATCAGTAGCGTGTTCTTCGGCAGGCCGCGCATCAGGCGGCCAATCTGTCGATCGTTCTCTTCCAGCACGCGTTGCAAGTGCTCGCGCGTTTGACGCGGCGGCAACGCATCGTCGCCAGGGATCCACGGCGTGTGCGGATCGTCGAGCCACAGGTTCACAAAGCACGGCTTGTCCGGATTTCGCTGAATGAAGGCCAGCGTCTGATCGACGAAGAACGCAGTACGATCCCAACGCTTGACGCGATCTTCCTTCGACCAGATCCAATCGGTGGCCGTGATATCGGGATGCGGTTCGGGGCTTTCGTAGGTGCCGACACCCTCGTCGTAACCATACGCGGCGAACTTCGGCGGATTGACGACGTCGCGCCCGCCACCGAGATGCCACTTGCCGATATGAGCCGTCGCATATCCAGCGGCCTTCAGTGCTCGCGGCAGCGACGGCGCACGCGGATCGAGGAAGTCCGCCTGTTCGCAACCTTTGTTACCAGCGCGTGTTTGTAAGAAGCTGGTAATGTTCCAGCGCGCCGGTTGCATGCCGGTGATCAGTCCGCAGCGCGAAGGGGAGCAGATCGGCGCGGCGCTGTAATACTGGCCAAAGCGGGTCCCTTCGCGCGCCAGTTGATCGATGTTAGGCGTCTTGGCCACCTTGCCGCCGTAGCAGCCGAGGTCACCGCTGCCCATGTCGTCGGTCAGCACAAAGACAATATGCGGCCGCGCGCCATCCTCAGCCGCCACGCAAGGTGCGGCCACCAATAACAGAAGTATCCCAAGCCAGCGAGTCATCATCGTTCTCTGCATCCGCGTCACGAGCCAAAATAGCGACAGATGCAGTTTAGGCATGCGCGGCGGACGGCTGCAACGG
>JAEZGD010000751.1 GCA_023417165.1 Planctomycetota bacterium | reverse complement strand
GCACCAGTCGTCGACAATTGCACGCCATTAGTGACGAGATCGAAAGCGTGCTGCTGCGCGACCTGGGCGACCGCCGCCTGGGCCTCGAAGGGTACCAGGAAAGCCATTGGGTAATTCTCGATTACGGCGATGTCGTGGTTCACTTGTTCGACGAGAACGCACGCCAGTTCTATGACCTGGAAGGGCTGTGGGGCGGGGCGGCGCGCGTCGACACCAGCAATTTGCTGCGCTCGACATGATCGTCGGTCGCCTGGCGCCTTCGCCGACCGGTGCGCAGCACGTCGGCAACGCGCGGACCTATCTCTTGGCCTGGCTTGCCGCGCGTTCGCGCGGCGGGCAAGTGGTGCTCCGCATCGAAGACATCGATTCGCCGCGCATTAAAGCGGGAGCCACCCAGCAAGCGCTCGACGACTTGCGCTGGCTGGGTCTGGACTGGGACGCCGGGCCAGACTGCGGCGGGCCTCATGCTCCGTATATTCAGACGCAGCGCCGCGCACTCTACGATGCGGCGTTCGAACAGCTAAAAGCGGCCGAGCGCGTTTATCCCTGTACTTGTACGCGTACCGATGTCGCGGCCGCCGCCAGCGCGCCGCATGTGGGGCAAGAGGGTCCGATCTATCCTGGCACGTGTGCTAAGCGCTGTGTGGCGGATGCTGCGCGGCTGACGCAGCCTTTTTGCTGGCGCTGGCGGGCACAGGATCAGGCGCGCACGATCGTCGATCGCGTCGCGGGCGCGCACATGCTGAATGTCGCGCGCGACCTGGGCGATTTCGTCATCGCCAAGCAAGATGGCTCGCCTGCGTATCAGTTGGCGGTCGTGGTCGACGATCACGCCATGCAGGTCAACGAAGTCGTGCGCGGCGACGATTTGCTGCCGAGCGCGTTTCGCCAGCTTGAGCTGTACGAATTCTTTGGCTTTCAGCCGCCGGAGTTTGCGCACGTGCCGCTGGTGATTGGCGAAGACGGGCGACGGCTCGCCAAGCGCCATGGCGATACGCGGCTGTCGTTATGGCGAGAAGCAGGCGTCGGGCCGGAGCGCTTGGTCGGCTTTCTAGCGCATGCGAGCGGGCTGCGTCCGACCAGCGCGCCAGTGCGCGCTGCGGAACTGTGCGGCGACTTCGATTGGGCGGTTGTGCCGCGCACGCCGCTGGTATTCACTCCGGCGATGCTACAAGCCTTACTGCCGGCATAAACAGCTAGAAAGTCCCCCCACAGCAGCGACGCACGCGATGAAACGTAACCTAGAGTTACGCATCATCCGTCTCACCTAAGTGGGGAGCTATTGTGAGCAACGAGTTTCACGATCTGCTGACCGAAGCCTTTCCCGAAATGCGTCCCCCGCGCCGCAACTTGCGGTTTGCGGCCGATTCGAACGCTCCGCCCGTCCGACTGGCCGACGAGTTCGGCAACGACATCTTCGGCCATCTCGAAAACGAATCGTATAGCGGCATCGCGGTGGTGGTGACCGCGGCTGATGGGCTGCGCGTCGAAACCGAAGTCTCGGTCGATTACTTCGGCCAGCCGGTGCCTGGCAAGATTCGCCGCATTGAGTCGCGGCCGGACGGGACGCACCTGGTCGGCATTGAATGGAAGTAGCCGCTCGCGTTACTTGCGATGAAACTTCTGATTGAAGATGTCGGCCGAGAACGGATCACGCTCGGCCGGCGCGGGTCGCGCGCCGGCTTTGGCTTCGTTCTTCGAGAGCGGGCGAGCAGTCGCTTCGGGCTGAAACTCGCCGGGCTCGCCAACGCTGGGCAAGCGTCGCTGGCTCGGCTTGCCTTCCGATAGGTCTTCCTCAAACGTCGCCGGGCGAACCATCTCATCGGACGATTGAGTAGCCGCCTGGCTGGGCGACGATTGCTGCACTTGTTGGATCCACGCAGCAAGCTGCTCGACCTGGCGTCGATCGCGCTCATCGAGCACGGCCGTCGTCGAGCCGCCGTGAGCCGACAAGGCTTTGGTCAACAGCGGACTTTCGCCACGATGGCTGATTTGCGCCAGCGTGCCGAACAAATTGCGCTGCGTTTCGCGCGTCTTGTTGGCGTGATGCAACGGGGGCCGCACCAGATTGTAAGTGGCCGTGGAACTGGGACCGTGGCACGCCGTAGCGGCGCAGCGGCTCAGCAGCAGCGGCTGAATGCTGGTCGTAAATTGATCAATGGCCTCCGGCGGCAGCGTGCGCAGCGTGGCTTCAATTTCTTGCTGCGATGGCGGCAACACAAACACGGGCTTCTCGATCTTTTCTTTGGGCGCAGCTGTCGCCTTCAACCGCCGTTCAATCGCGGCAATCTTCGTATCGCGCGGATCGATGGCCATCGCCGTGACCAGTTCGTCTGCCGCCCGATCGAGCAGCTTGTGACGCAGGCACCAATCGGCCAATTCGCAATGCGCTTTGACCGAAGGATGAATAATCGCCGCGCGCTTGGCCTGATAGGCTTCTTCCAAATTGCGACAGGCGACTTCTACTTCGGACGCGGGAACACGCAACTCGCCATGCTGGCCACGCGGGCCGAGCGTCACGACGTAGCGATCCCCTTCGCGGAGGATGCCCCCCTCGATAATCTGGCCGTTCTTCAGCACCAGCAAGCCCGGCACCGGCGCAAACGGCGAAGCCGCCAGCACCAAGACCGCACAACCGGCTAACAGCCCCAGCGACAGGGCAACGATGATGAAAAGATGAGATTTCATAGCGGCGCGAACAGTACGGTCCGCCGCCGCAGGGGTCAAGAGCAGTTGGAGTGGGGAGTGGCGAGGGGATAGTGGGCAGTAGGAAGGCAGAGAGGCAGGAAGGTCCAAGGGGCAAGTTCCAAGAGCCAAGGCGGCAAAGATTTGGCGTGAGCGGGCGGCATTTTGCGAGAACCGCCCAGATTCTGGC
>JAEZGD010000706.1 GCA_023417165.1 Planctomycetota bacterium | reverse complement strand
CCGTACTAAGTCGTTGTCGCCGCCCCCTCGCAATTTTCCCTCCTCTCATCGAGATTTTTTGCATGCACATTGTACGTTACGCCTTGGGCTGGTCGAGCGCCCTGTTACTCATGGCGCTCGCGGGTTGTGATTCGGGTCCACCGATGGGTGAAGTCACTGGCAAGGTCACCTTCTATAGCCAACCCATCCAAGGGCTCGAAGTCAATTTCTCGCCTCAAGACGCCAGTTTGGGCACTAACGCCATCGGCTACACGCAGGCTGATGGCACCTACACGCTGTATTACCCAGGCAGCGAAAAAGGCGCTCCCGCTGGCGATTACGTCGTCAGCATCGCGCCTGGCGAAGGGGGTGAAGAAGGTGGCCCGCAGGTTCAAATTCCGGCGAAGTATAACTCCGCATCGGAACTTCACCGGACTGTCAAACCTGGCACGAACGAACTTAACTTTGAGTTGACAAGCCAATAAAAGGGCTCTGCGCGCGAGTTTTATCGCTGCGACAATCGTCGAGTCGCAACCTCAGCGAGGAAGCTGCCCTGGCCTTCCTCGCTGATACTCTTCAAAACCGGCGTTGCCCTGCTGGCCGCCGAAAACTGTTTGGGCTTTCTGGACATTGTTCGTTATACTGAGCCCGTCCCCCCAGATTGTCTGCTTTTGTGTCCACGCAAAAGTCTTGCCTCTCTCTGCCTGCAAAAGGAACCGACGATGTTGCGCCTCTCGCACGCGCCGGCGATTGCCTGTTTATGCTGCCTGACGACGGTGGCGATATCTGCTGCCGAACCTGCCAAGAAACCGAACAAATTTTCGCTCGATCCGCAGCATGCCGAGAAAATGGCCGCCAGCGAGAAGCTGTTCGCCACACAGGTCCGCGCCGTCCTGACCAGCCAATGCTTGAAATGCCATGGCGGCGAAAAGACCGAATCCGAATTCGATTTAACGACGCGTGAAGCGCTGCTGGAAGGCGGCGTCTATAGCGACGAAGTAGTTGTTCCTGGCGAGACCGAGCGCAGTTTCCTGCTCAAGACCATTACCCACGCCGAAGACCCTCAGATGCCCGAAGGGGGCAAAAAGCTCAGCGACACCGAGATCGCCAGCATCACGCGCTGGATCGAGTTAGGCGCGGCCTATGACAAGCCACTGGTCGAAAAGAACGACGATCCCGCCGCTTGGACGCGCAAGCAGGTCGACGCCAGCGCGCGCGAGCATTGGTCGTTGCAGCCGCTTGGCAAGTTCGCGCCGCCTGCCAGCGATCATCCCTGGGCGAAAACTCCCATCGATCGCTTTGTCCTGCAGAAACTACAAGCCCAGAAGCTCGAGCCGAATCCCATCGCTGACAAGCGCACGCTGCTGCGGCGGGCTTACTTCGATTTAATCGGCTTGCCACCCACGCCGGAAGAACTGCAAGCGTTCCTGGCAGACGATTCGCGTGAAGCCTACGAAAAGGTGCTCGATCGCTTGCTCGCGAGCCCGCATTTTGGCGAACGTTGGGGCCGGCATTGGCTCGATGTGGCGAGATTCGCTGAAAGCCACGGCTTCGAGCAAGACTACGACCGTCCCTACGCGTTCCACTTCCGCGACTTTGTCATCGAAGCCTTCAATCGCGACCTGCCTTACGATCAATTCGTGAAATGGCAGTTGGCAGGCGATGAGTTCGAACCGCAGAATCCGCTCGCGCTCAAAGCGACCGGCTTCTTGGGCGCAGGCGTCTTTCCCACGCAAATCACCGCCAACGAAGTCGAACGCACGCGCTATGACGCCATCGACGACATGGCCGCCACCACCGGCACCGCCATGCTCGGGCTCACGATCGGCTGCGCACGCTGCCACGATCACAAGTTCGATCCCATTCCGCAGGCGGACTATTACCGCTTCGCCGCGACGTTTACCACGACCGTTCGCAGTAATCAGGATGTGAATCTCGATCCCGCCGCCTTCGCCAAGGCGAAGTCCGCTTTCGATGTCGAACACGCGCCGATCGCGGCGGAGCTCGCCCGGTTCGAACGCGAAGAATTGCCAGCGCGACTGGCTGCTTGGGAGCGGGACCATGCCCAAGACTTCGCCGGGGCGAAGTGGCTGGTGCTCGATGTGGTTGAAAGTAAATCGGCCGGCGGCGCAACGCTGACCAAGCAAGACGATGGCTCGCTATTGGCCAGCGGCACCAATCCCGATTTCGACACCTATACGTTCGTCGCCACCACGTCGCTAAAGAACATCACCGGCATTCGGCTCGAAGCCCTCGCGCACGATTCATTCGTGAAAGGCGGACCCGGCCGCGCCACCAATGGCAACATCGCTCTTACCAATTTTCGCATCACCGCGCAGCCCGCCGACGGCAGCGCGCCGCCCATCGAAGTCAAGCTGCAGAAACCAGTCGCCACCTTTGAGCAAACGCCAAGCCTGCTGGTCGCGTATGCGATCGATGGCGACAAGAAGTCCGCCTGGGCCCTCGATCCGCAGTTTGGCAAGGATCACGCAGCCGCGTTCGAAACCGCGACCGATATCGGCTTTGAACAAGGGACGAAGCTGACCTTCACGCTCGAATTCAACAACAATCACAAGCACAACATCGGTCGCCCGCGGCTCTCGATTACCACCGCACCTCGCCCCGCGAGCCTCGAAGGCGTCACTGCTAACCTGGCCGTGGTGCAAGCCATGCAAAAGCCGGCTGACCAGCGGTCGGCAGACGAGCAGGCACAGCTCTTGAAGTGGTATCGCCAACTCGATGCCGAGTGGCAGAAACGCCAGGCGGCGGCGCAAGCGCATCTCGCCACAGCGCCGCAGCCGAAGCTCGAAAAGATCATGATCTGTAGCGAAGGCGTGACGCCGATTCGCCATCACACCCAAGGCGCCGACTTCTTCAACGAGTTCTATTTCGCCAACCGCGGCGATTGCAACAAAAAACAAGGCATCGCTACGCCAAGC
>JAEZGD010000703.1 GCA_023417165.1 Planctomycetota bacterium | reverse complement strand
GTGCCGTTGAGCGCCAGTGTGAGGTCGGGCTTCTTGTACATGACCCACGAGAACAACATGCCAGCGACACCACCGATGCACGCGGCCAGCGTCGTGTTGACCGCCACCAGCATGATCACCTTGATGTTGTCGACGCCCGAGAAGACCAATTGGCTACCCGGGTTAAAACCGTACCAACCAATCATCAGAATGAACACACCCAGTGCCGCGTAAGGCAGGTTATGCCCAGGCATAGGGACCGGCTTGCCATTCACATAGCGACCGATACGGGGGCCAAGAGCAATGGCTCCTGCCAGACCGGCAAAGCCGCCGACGCTGTGCACGACGATCGAACCAGCGAAGTCCTTGAAGCCCATGTTGAACAACCAACCGCCGCCCCACATCCACATGCCGCTGATGGGATAGATCAACGCAGTGATGATCGCCGTGTAGACCAGGTATGAGCCGAACTTGATACGCCCAGCGACCGAACCCGAGACGATCGTGGCGGCAGTGGCGGCGAATGCCACTTGGAACAGGAAGTTCACTTGCGGATCGAACTTGCCAGCGCCGATTTCAGGCGTCGTGTCGGGGATGCCAACCTGGCCGAACGACAGCACGCCAGGAATACCTTCGATGAGCGGCTTTTCGTTCAGCGTCGGATACATGATGCCGTAGCCGACCACGAAGAACAGCAGCGCTCCCAAGCAGAAGTCCATGAAGTTCTTGAACATGATGTTCACGGCGTTCTTGGCCGCATTCAGGCCGGTCTCGACCAGCGCGAAGCCGGACTGCATGAAGATGACCAGCACCGCACAGAGCATCAGGATCAGATTGTCGAAGGAGTAGGCTGCTTCATCGCTAGGAGTGGTAGCAGCAGCAGCGGGCGCTGCTTCGGTCGTCGCTTCTGTGGCAGGTTCTGCCGGAGTTTCTGTAGCCGCTGGTTCGGCAGGCTTTTCTTCCGTTGCAGTGGCGGCAGGCGGAGCCGCCTCGTCTTGCGCCGAGACGGTATTTACTGCGAGCCCACAACACAGAAGCATCACTAAAGAGAGAGCGAGTATGGAGCGCCAACATGTCAACAATCGGCTCACGTTTCACCTTTCGCCTTTACTGAGCGCGCAGCAACCTAGCGGCGAACGCGCGCACACTGAGCACGCCGCGACAAGCTAGTTGTTAGTCACGCGAATGAAGAATGTTGCCGGTCCGCTTATGCAATGACTGAGCCAATAGCGTGGATTTTGTTGGTTTCTTCTTAAGTCATTGTTGTTGCAAGAACTTCGGCGCAGAAGCTGAAGTGCGCAGGGCCGCAAGGGCTCGTTGGGTGTAGGGATGTGCCCGCGGCGTGCGCAGTGCTTGCATGGCCCTTAAGCAGTGGCCATTTTTTAGCCACCCAATTGCTGCCGCCACTGTTGCAGTTGGTAAAAGTGCGGCTCTCGATAAGGCACTGCTTCGCCAGGCAGCGGCGGTTGTGGCACTAAACGCGCGACAATTGCATGCTGGAGTGCTCCGAGGCCGGCGCCAGTTCGTGCGCTGACGACCACGTCTGAGCGTGCGGCTTGTGAGGAAGCCGAGGGTAAGTCGGATTTATTCCAGACGAGGAGGGGAGAGGGGACGAGGCCCTCGGGCGGAGAACTGTCTTCTGAAAGAGGAAGCTGCGTGCAGTCGCGGACCCACAGCACCAGATCCGCCGTGGCCAACTGTTGCCGGGCGCGATGGACGCCGGCCGCTTCTAGTACATCGCCTGTGTCGCGCAAGCCAGCTGTATCACTGAGCTCGACCGGCCAGCCCGCGAGTGCCGTCACCGCACTGACCACATCGCGCGTCGTGCCGGGCTGATCGAAGACGATCGCGCGATCGTAGCCGAGTAGCGCGTTGATGAGGCTGCTTTTACCGACATTTGGCGGTCCCGCCAAGACGACGCGAAAGGGCTGCGTCAGGTGCTGGCCAATGGACCACAGCGCTAGCAAACGATCGATGCGCTGGCGTGCCGCGATGTGATCGTGGCTGGCGAGCAGCGCCGCGATTGCCTGAGATTCATGCTCGAAAGCGCCGCGATATTGATCGAGCAAAATGGCCGCGGTGCGTTCGGTGCGCGCGTGTTGCAAAGCCTCCAAAGCGTGCAGCGCATAAGCCGGCAGATGCTGTGTGGTCAGTCCTTCTGCTGCAATGCCGCCACAGGCCGCCAGATCGGAGGTGATCGCTTCAATGGCTGCAGCGCCGCCATGGCAATGGATCTCGTAGTGGTCGTCGGCGGTGCGGCAAACGACCAACTCCTCGCCTGGCTGATTGGCAGCGCGTTGCCAACGTCCAAAGATGATGCGGCCGAGCGGCGCTTGCAACACCGACAGTTTGGTGGCGGACTGAAAGTAGCGCGTGAGCGCTTCGCCTGCTGTGGAACCTGCGACCGCGATCGTGGCCACCGCGCCTCGCCCCGGCGGCGTCAGCACTTCGTAACTCAGAGCCGTCATGACAACGCTCGCGCGGCCAAGATGGTGCCGCACAGCACCAGTTCTTCAACGCATTGCGCTTCGGGGCAAGCGTACTGCGCTAGACGCTGGGCGTCGCCGCCGGTAACGAAGACTTGCGGCTCGGTGGTTTGCGTTTGACGCAGTCGCGCGACGATCTCGCGCACCGCGCCGACATTGCCCCAGAAGAGCGCGCTGCGAATCGCTTTGTCGGTCGACTTGCCGAGGATCTCTGGCGGTCCGTCCGAAATCGCCGCGGTCACTAGCGGTAACGCGTCGGTATTGCCGGCCAGCGACTGCGCCATCATGCGCCAGCCCGGCCAGATCACGCCCCCTTCGAACGCGCCGTCGGCCGCGACCAGATCAATTGTCACTGCGGTGCCGGCGTCAATCACAATCGCTGGGCGATGTGGCTCGCGCAGTTGGTTCACCGCCACCGCAGCCAACAAGCGATCGCTGCCGACTCGTTCGGGAAAGTCGACATGAATCGCAATCGGCATCGTTGCATGATCGAGCAAGCGATAGCTGTCTTGCGGCCGATGATGTGCGACCCACTTGGCCATCTGCGTTTCGGCTTCGCGATGCACGCTGCCGACGAACCACGACGCTTTGCCCTCGGGCAAGGTTGTTAAGGCTTCCCAGGCGCTCGTATCGCGCGTCGAGAACGAGAAGGTTTGCAGCGGCTGGGGCCATGCCGATTGTGTGGCGGCAAAGCAACCGAGCTTGATCGACGTGTTGCCGATATCGACGGCGATGAACATACACGTAAGTCGCAAGAATTACAGGACAGACCGCGATGTCTCTCGTGCTTAGGTGACGGCCGGCTTCTCAAGCGCGCTGGCGATGCGCTGGACCAGGTGGTTGAGGCCTTGGCCAGTAACGGCCGAGATCAACAGCACTTCGCGCCCCGTTTCGGCCAGCAGTTGCTCGCGCACTTCGGCCGCGTTGGGCAGTTCGCACTTGGTGACGACAATGATCTCGGGACGCTCGCCGAGCTCGGTGTTGTATTGCGAAAGCTCGCCACGGATGATGCGATAGTTTTCGAGCGGATCGCTGCCATCGGTCGGCAAAGGCTCGACCAGATGCACCAACATGCCTGCGCGTTCGATGTGACGCAGGAACTCGTGCCCCAGACCGACGCCAGCGTGAGCACCTTCGATCAGGCCGGGAATGTCGGCCAGAATGAACGAGCGATCGGCGTCGATCTGCACGCGGCCGAGGTTCGGATACTTGGTGGTGAACGGATAGTCGGCGATCTCGGGCCGAGCTTTTGAAAGGCGGCTCAGCAGCGTGCTCTTGCCGGCATTGGGCTTTCCGAGCAGACCGACGTCGGCGATCACCTTCAGTTCAAACAGCAGCAAGCGCGCTTCGCCTTCTTCGCCGGGCTCGGCGTTGCGCGGGGTGCGATTGACCGACGACTTGAAGCGCGTATTGCCACGACCGCCACGGCCACCTTTGGCGGCGATCAACTTGTCCCCTTCGGCCTTCAAGTCTTTGAGGATGAAGCCGTGCTTGGCGTCGTACACGATCGTGCCGGGCGGCACTTCGATAATCAGGTCTTCGGCATCTTTGCCGGCGCGATTGGCGCCGCGGCCATGGTCGCCTCGATCGGCACGCCAGATCTTCTTGTGAGCGAGGGCCGAGAGGCTGTCGACGCCCGGCTTGGCGATTACGACGATGCTGCCGCCGTCGCCACCATCGCCGCCATCGGGGCCGCCTTCCGGCACGTATTTTTCGCGTCGGAAGCTGGCGCAGCCATTGCCGCCGCGTCCCGCTTGAACTTCGATTTGGACGCGATAAACGAACATAGCTAAGTGGCGGCTGAATGAGTGCTCAGG